>NZ_LFVW01000927.1:0-3221 GCF_001182915.1 Kitasatospora sp. MY 5-36 | reverse complement strand
CCGCCCCCTCGACCGCTCCCGCGCCCGCGCCTGGCTGTCCGCCGTGCTCGGCGCGGTGCTCGCCCTCGCCCTGTGCGCGGGCGGCTCGCTGCTCCTCTACCGCGCCACCGCGCACCGGGCCGACGCCGACCGCGGGCGGCTGGAACAGGTCGACGCCGTGGTCAGCGGCGTCCCGGACCGCACCACCGCCACCGGCAGCCGCTTCGCCGGCGGCTACAGCAACCAGGTGGACGTCGACGCGGACTGGACCGCCCCCGACGGCAGCCCGCGCCACGGCACCGTCCAGGCCCCGCACTCCGCCGTCACCGGCAGCCGGATCCCCGTCTGGGTCGACGCGGCCGGCACCGTCTCCGTCGCCCCGGCCGACCGGGTGGCCCTCGCCGTCTCCGCCGCCTGCACCGGCGCCGGCGGCCTCCTCGTCCTGCTGGCCCTGCTCGCCCTCGCCCTCCGCCTGCGCCTCCAGGCGCTCGACCGCCGGGCGGAGGCCGCCTGGAGCACCGAGTGGGAGCGCCTCGAACCCCTCTGGAGCGGCCGCGCCGGGCACCGCAGCGAGGACTGAGCCGGCCACCGGTGACACCCCGGAAATCGACGCCGCCAGGAGCGCCGTCCGGGCCGTAGGTGACCGTGCGGCATCCCGAACCCCCTGGGGCGGGGCCGGAATTCGACGCGGCCCGCACCCGGCACCGGCCATGGACGGGCGGCGGATCACCGGACGCCCGGTCAGCGCGGCCGGGTCCAGGCGGGGGCGGGGACGGTCCTGGCGGCGCGGTGGGTGAGGGCCGCGACGGCGAGGAGCAGCGCGAGGGCCAGGGCCAGGGCCAGCGGGATGTCGGCGTGGAGGACCAGAAGGGCGCCGAGGAGGGCGCCGGCGAACATCCAGACGGCGGAGGCCAGCCGGCGGGGGCCGGTGCGGTCGGCGGCGAGGGCGGTGATGGTCATGGTCAGCACGGTGGTGGTGAGGTCGGGGACCTTCAGGGCGCGGACCACCGCGTTCTGGCCGCCCATGGCGAAGCCGAGCAGCCCGATCAGGGTGTAGCGGGCCGGCTCGGAGGTGTGGCCGGCCACGGCCGCCAGCACGGTGGCCGCCGCGACCAGCGCCGACTGGACGGCGACGGCGGCGGTCAGCAGGTGCCCGCGGTGGCCGGGCAGGCGGCGGGCGAGGTGGCCGCCGGCCAGGGCGCCGAGCAGGAAGGCGGCGAGGGCGGCCAGCGAGGCGGTGGCGGAGAGGTTGGCCGCGCCGGCCAGGGCGAAGCCGAGGAACACCACGTTGCCGGTCATGTTGGCGACGAAGACGTGGCCGAGTTCGAGGTAGCTGACCGCGTCCACCACTCCGGTGACCACGGTCAGCACCAGCAGCATCGGCACCAGCGGCCCGTGCTCGGGATCGGGGGTCTGCATCCTGCCTCCAGTCGGTTCGGGCGGGGGTTCGGGTGACCCGGTCCGGGTGACGCGGTCCGGTGACACGGTCCGGCGACGCGGTCCGGGTGGTGACGGTACGTCCGCGCCGCCCGTCAGGCGAGCGCCGGGTTGCCGGGGTCCTCCGGCTCGTCCTCCAGGTGCCAGTGCAGGTCGCGTACGCCGGGCTCCAAGGACAGTCGGGTGACGACCTGTTCGAGCGCCGGGGCGACCTGCCCGGTGATCGCGACGGTGGCCCGCAGGCTGGTGGCGTCGCCGTTGTCGGTGCGGCGGGCGCGCAGGCCGGTGGGGGCGAGTCCGGAGGCGGTGAGGGCCTGGAGCAGCAGGGCCCGGATGTGGGTCTCGGACTTGCGGTCGCATTCCAGGTGGACGGTGGCGCGGGTGGTGGAGTCGGGGTCGCTGCCGGCCTGCGGGGCCCGGTCGAGGAGTCGGCCGGCGGGGCGCAGGACCAGGTGGACGACGAGGACGGCGAGTGTGCCGAGGACGGCGAACCGCAGTTCGCCGGAGGCGGCGAGGACTCCGACGGCGGCCGAACACCAGAGTGTGGCGGCGGTGTTGAGGCCGCGTACGCCGGCGCCGTCGCGCAGGATGACGCCGCCGCCGAGGAAGCCGATGCCGGAGACGACGTAGGAGGCGACCCGGGTGGGGCTGGCGGCGTCGCCGACGGCCTCGCTGTAGAGCACGAACAGGGTGGCGCCGGCGGCGACCAGGGCGTTGGTGCGCAGGCCGGCCATCCGGGCCCGCCACTGGCGTTCGACGCCGATCAGCGCGCCGCAGGCGACGCCGGTGGCGAGCCGTACCAGGAAGTCGACGGTGGTCAGGGTGTGCACGACGGCACCTCCTTCACGGGAGGAGGGGGACGGACGGTGGCACGCGGTCGATGCTCCCGGCAGGCCGGGCGACCTCGATGATGGCCATCGCCACGGTGGTCGGCGGGGAGGCGCGCAGGGCGCGGGGGCCGGCCGTGCGGTCGGCCCCGGACGACGTGACGGCGCGTCGGCGCATCGGGGGTCTCGGGCGCCTCCGGAGCCGTGAGCCGTCCCGAGCATAGACCGCCTCCGAACGACCGGGGCAGGGGTTTCCCGCTCTTCCTCGACAGCTTTGTAGAAGTTTGACCGAACCCGATCACCGCCGTCCGGGAACCGGCCCGCCTTGCGTCACGTCCTCCGACATATATAGTTCACCGACATATGCAGTTGAGCAGCTCACGAGGGGGAAGTGTGTCCCACACCGATCCGAACCGGCCCGCACCCGTCCTGCGCCTGGCCAACGTCACCCGCGTGCACGGGCGGGGCGCCGCCGAGGTGCACGCCCTGCGCGGCATCGACCTGGCCGTCCACCCGGGCGAGTTCGTCGCCGTCATGGGCCCGTCCGGCTCCGGGAAGTCCACCCTGCTGACCCTGGCCGGCGGGCTGGACCAGCCCAGCGACGGCGAGGTGCTGGTGGAGGGGGTCGCCCTCGGCGGCCTCGGCCGCGGCCGGCTCGCCGACCTCCGGCGGCGCTCGATCGGGTACGTGTTCCAGGACTACAACCTGATCCCGGCCCTGACCGCCGCCGAGAACATCGCGCTGCCGCGCGAACTCGACGGCGTCCCGGGCCGCCGGGCCCGCCGGGAGGCGCTGGCCGCGCTGGAGGAGCTGGGCATCGGCGAGCTCGCCGACCGCTTCCCCGACGACATGTCCGGCGGCCAGCAGCAGCGCGTGGCCATCGCCCGCGCCCTGATCGGCGAGCGCCGGCTGGTGCTCGCCGACGAGCCGACCGGCGCCCTCGACTCGGCCACCGGCGAGGCGGTGCTCGCCGTGCTG
>NZ_LFVW01000926.1:0-3224 GCF_001182915.1 Kitasatospora sp. MY 5-36 | reverse complement strand
CGCCGCCGGCGCACTCCTCTACACCCTGGCGGGCCCGGACACCGGCGCCACCGTCGCGCCCGCCCCGCAGGCGATGCCCGCACCCACGGCGGCCGCCTCCTGCGACGGGGCGTCCTGCCTGCACGTCGACCCGGTCGGCACCGTCTGCGACCGCGACGCCGCCACCGCCGCGGCCGACCGCGACTTCGGCGTCCTGATCGAACTGCGCTACAGCCCCTCCTGCCACGCCGCCTGGGCCAAGATGAGCGGCGGCTCCCCCGGCGACCGCGTCCAGGTCTTCGGCACCCCGCCCGAGCAGGAGGAGTACCGCCAGCAGTCCGGCCACGACGCCCACAGCAAGATGGTCCGCGCCGCCCGCCCCGCCGACGCCCGCGCCTGCGCCGTCGTCGACAACCGGGGCACCGTCTGCGCCGCACCCCGGGAAGCCCCCACGGGATGACGCGGGAGAGCGGGCACAGCCGGGTCGGCGAGCCGCTCGGGCGGAAGCCGACGGTGACCGCCCGTCAAGGACGAACGGATCCGGCGTACTCCCCCTCGCGATCCGGGGATACGAGGTCCAGGCGTCGTCCCCGCAGCGCGCGGCGTGCTGAGGCCCACAGGTCACACACAGGCCCGCAGTTCCGTGAGGTCCAGCGGTGGTAGCCGTGACAGCTCGGCGTCGGCGGCGGCCATGGCGGCGGCGTAGCGGGAGTCGGCGAGGAGGGCCGTGACGGTGTCGGCGATCTCGTCGCGCGTCGCTGTGAGTTCCAGCGCGCGGCCGAGGCCGTGCCCGGCGAACGCGGTGGTGTTGCCGGGCTGGTCGGCGACGACGCCCAGGCCCAGGACGGGTGTCGTCGCCTGCACCGCGTCGAGCAGGGAGGCCCGCCCGCCGTGCGTCACGAACAGATCCACCTGACGGAGGAGCGCGGGCTGCGGGACGTGCTCGACGACCGTGATGCGGGGGTCCGCGCTCGGCAGGTCCCGCGCGAGGTGTCCGGCGGACACGATCGCCTCGCAGCCGGTCGCGGAGAGGGCGGCCATGACCTCCCGGTACACGCTCCTCACGACGCCGCGCAGACCGGACATCGCGGTGGTCAGGGTGCCGAGGCTCACGTAGACGAGCGGGCGGGAGGAGGCGGGACGGTCCGGCCGCTCGGGGGCGGTGGTCCGGAACGCCGCGACGGTGCGCCGGACCGCGCGGGCCGATGACGAAGTCGAGCGCGGACACGTGCGACGGTATCGGCTCGGCGGTGACGGCTATCCGTAGGGCCATGGGGACTCCAAGCAGCGTTCTGCGGGCGCGCGGAATCCGGGCCCGCTTGCCGAGGTCGGCGGGTTGCGACGGGGCGTCAGGAACCGGCACCGGGTGACGGCGGCTTCCGCGACGGGACCGGGCCCGGACCGTCCTGACGGCCCAGGACGAGGACCTGGAAGGCCGCGCCGCCGTAGGCGACCAGGAGCCGGGCGATCCTGCGGGGCGTGCTGCGCATGCTGGTGTGCCTGCTTTCGGAGGGCGCTGTCGGTCTTTCGGAGGGTGCTGTCGGCTTGTCGGAGGGAGCCCGGGTCACCAGGAGACGGCGTCGTCCAGCGACTGCTGCCAGTAGCCGACCTTGAGGGAGTCGTCCACGTAGGCGCCCTCCGCGGGCAGCGACGGGTGGGCCCCGGTGCCGACGCTCTCGTTGCCGGAGGGGCCGTGGAAGTAGACGGTCAGGGAGTTCACGGTGTGGCCGTTCGAGCCGTCGGTGCCGTCGGTGGAGGACAGGTTCACGGAGGCGTAGCCGGACTTGCCGGGCTGGAGGGTGACGACGGCCTGCGGCTTCGAGTCGGTGATGACGGGGGGTACGGACTGGGCCTCGCCGAAGCGGACGGCCGGGTAGCCGTAGAGGTAGCAGGTGCCGGAGCCGGTGTTGGTGACCGTGAGCAGCAGGTGGTTCACAGGGCGGTTCAGCGGGGCGGCCGTGGTCGCGGTGTTGGAGCCTTCGCAGGTGGCCGGCTTGGCGGCCGCGGGGGCGGCGGGGGTCTTCGGCGTCGGGGTGCCGGTGGCGGGCTTCGGGGCGGTGGGCCGGGGTGCGGCGGCCGGCTCCTGACTGGCGGAACCGGTGGTGCCACCGGCGTCGGCGGACGGGGCCGTGGAGGTCGAGGAATCCGCCGCAGCGGCGGGCGCCGCAGCCCTGAGCGAGGGCCCGGTCGCCGTATCGATGACCCCGCTGTCGTTGCACGCGGTGAGCGAGAAGGCGGCGACCACGAGGCTCGCGGCGGCGCTGACCAGACGGGTGCGGGAGGTACGGACGGACATGTGGTCGCGCCCCTTTCGGCATGGGCTCGGGTGCTGCGTCGGTCGGACGGCCGAAGCCTGCGCGACGGTCCGTCCCAGCCGCCACGTCTGGCGCCGCACCAGGGAGGGTGGGACGGCGAAGGGGGCTCTGACCAGCGGGAACGAGGCCGGCCTGGAACGCCGGAATGGGACGCGGAGGGGACGGGCGAGAGGACGGACGGGGCGGCTGCCGGAGGGCACGGGGCCGAGGCGCCCCGCGTGTCGTCGGGCCTCGCGAGTGCGTCTAGGGTGTGGGAGCTATGCGACTGGTCGAGATGGAGACAGCCCGGCAGGACTGGAAGGGCATGCTGTGCGGCTGCGGCGGTTCGGCGGAGCACCTGGCCCGGGATCTGCTGCGGCTCGCGGGCGGGGGATCCGGGGCGGAGCCGGGCCAGGTCGACCTCGAATGGCATGTCTGGTCCCCGGTCGTCCTGTGGGAGCCGGCTCCCGCGGTGGCGTCCGTTGCGCTGGCGGCACTGGCCGATGACGTCGCACCGGCGGCCCGCGCGCGCTTCCTCCAGCTCCTTCAGTGCCTGGTGGCGGGCGAGGGCACGGACGCGGAGTCCGCCCGACGAGGACTCGATCTTCCGGAGCTGTGCAGAAACGTTGCCGCGCAAGGTCTCTGGCTGCTCTACGGGGAGGTGATGGCGAATCGGTCCCTCGTCGGGGCGGGCACCGCCTTCGAGATCCTCACGGTGGTGGAGCCCGACAGGGCTCGCCTGCACCGTGTCCGGGAGCTCGCGGCCGACTGGCTGCCCGTGTGCTGCCGGACCGGCCTGTGCGATGACGACCTGTGGGCCCTCGACCGCTGACCTCGCCGGAGCCGTGGCCGCGCTGCCGTGGACGAGCCGCGCTGCCCGCTGCCGGGCGTCCGCGGCGCGTCTCCCTCCCGGAGGACGGGGTCAGGGGGCCGGTGACCGCTTGCCCGACA
>NZ_LFVW01000925.1:0-3237 GCF_001182915.1 Kitasatospora sp. MY 5-36 | reverse complement strand
GGCGGCGGAGGCGGCTGACGCCGTGGCCGGCAGCAGCGTGGCGGCGGCGCAGCAGCCGGCCACGAGGCCGGCCAGCAGGGTGGGGAGGGGTATCCGTGGGCGCACTGGTGGGGTCCTTCTCCTGTGGGGGAGGCGCTGGGAGGACTGCCGAGACGTTGGGGGAACGCGTCATGATCCTGCCAGCGACGGAGGGTCAGAACAATGTCACAGGTCATATGACATCTCCCGGCCCGGCCATAACACGGACCCCCACCCACTGCCGCTACGACCGGTACGTCCGCGCGGCCCATGCCTGGAAGCTCGGCGCGGCCGCGATCAGGTCCCGGTACGCCGCGGCGGCCGCCCCGAACAGCGTCTCCACCACCTCCCCGCCCACCCCGGCCGGCCGCCAGACCAGCAGCTGCCGGACCCAGATCGGCGTCCCCGCCAGCGGCTTGACCACCACCTCCGCGAGCGGCCGGGTGGTGGCCTGGACGACGGAGATGCCGAGCCCGGCGGCGATCATCTCCTGGAGCTCCAGCCGGCCGCCGAGGAACTCGTGGACGGTCGCCGGGGCGAACCCCGCCGCGGCGCAGGCCCCGTGGAAGACGCCGTGCCAGCCGGCCCCGTCGTCGGGGGTCAGGAACCACTCCTCCTCCGCGAGGTCCGCCAGGGCCACCTCGGTGCGGTGCCGCAGCCGGTGGCCGGCCGGCAGCGCGACGAAGACCGGCTCGGTGACGATGCCGCGGTGCGCGACGGACGGCGAGTGGCACAGCTCCCGGCCCGGGTAGTCCACGGCCACCGCGACGTCCGCCTCGCCCCGCTCCAGCAGCTCGACGATGTCCGAGGAGCGGTAGACCGACGTCACGGTGAAGCGCTGCCCGGGCCGCTGGTGCCGGGCCCTGGTGACCAGCCCGGGCAGGATCGGGGCGTTGGTGGCCGCCAGCCGCAGCTCGCGCGGGGCGGGCCCGGCCGAAGCCTCCGCGCGGCGGCCCAGGCAGTCGGCGCGGGTGAGCAGTTCCCGGGCGGCGGCCAGCACCTCCACCCCGAAGCCGGTCGGCGCGACACCGGCGGCGGTGCGTTCGAACAGCGGGGCGCCCAGGTGGCGTTCGATCCGGCGCAGCTGGGTGCTGGTCGCCGGCTGCGAGGCGCCGAGCAGGGCGGCGGCCCGGCCGACGCTCCCGGTGTCGGCGATGGCGCACACCACGCGCAGGTGCCGCAGCTCCAACTCCATGACGCTCCCCCTCACGCATCGGCCGGCCCCGGCCGACGGCGCGGGGCGGCTGCCGCCAAGGGCGGTGCAACAGCACACATCACATGTCAGCTGCTCACCTTCGCCCCGGCGATTTGCCTCGTCAAGCCCCCTCCCGGGACCCGACGGCACTCCGCGCACCATCTTTTACCCGCGCATTGCCGACGCCTGACCTTCCGCCCCGCTCCGGACCCGCCCGCACCTGCCCTCCGCCCCGGCCCGGTCGCGCCCACACCTGCCCTCCGCCCCGGTCCAGCCCCCGCCCACCACCGCCGTGCCGCCACCAGGCGGAGCGGGACTTGAAGACCGACCCACCGTCCGGGACGCTGAAAACCCCCTGCGTTCCCCCGAGCGGGCGCCGACCGGTGCGGAGGCCGACCGATGACAGCCATGTTCGATCAGGAGCTGCGCGAGCAGCTCGCCCAGGCCCGCCGGGACCTCGCGGCGGCCCGGGCCGAAGGGGACGCCGACGGCGTCCAGGCGTACGAGGGCCGGGTCGCCTCGCTCCTGCGGCTCGCCGCCCAGCACGGCATCGACCTCCCGCACAGCGTCGACGAGGAGGAGCACAACGAGTAGCCGGCCCCCGGACGCGGCGGAGGCGGCCACCCCGAACGGGTGACCGCCTCCTGCCGTGCCTTCCCGGCGCCCGGGATCACTCCCCGGCCGGCTCCAGGATCGCCACGCACTCGAAGTGGTGCGTCATCGGGAACAGGTCGAAGGCCCGCAGCGACACCGGCCGGTAGCCGCCCTCGCGGAAGAACTTCAGGTCCCGGGCGAGCGCCGCCGGGTCGCAGGCCACGTACGCGATCCGGCGCGCCTCCAGGCCGACCAGGTGGGCGACGGTCTCGCGGCCGGCGCCCGAGCGCGGCGGGTCCAGCACGATCAGGTCGGTGGCGGTGATGCCGGTGCGCGGCAGCAGCGTCTCGACCCGGTCGCACTCGATCCGCACGTTGTCCAGCGCGGCCAGGTTGTGCCGGGCGTCGACCACGGCCTGCTTGGCGGACTCGATGCCGAGCACCGCGCCGTCCTCGCCGACCCGGTCGGCCAGCGCGCCCGCGAACAGGCCGACTCCGCAGTACAGATCGAGCGCGCTCTCGCCCCACTGCGGGTCCAGCCCGTCCAGCACCGCGTCGACCAGGGTGTCCGGCGCCTCCGGGTGGATCTGCCAGAAGCCGCCGTCGCTGATCCGCCAGGTCCGCCCGGCGGCCCGCTCGCGGACGAAGCCGCGCCCGTGCACCTTGTGCACGTCGCCCTGCTCGTCCACCCGGGCGATCGACACCGGCTTGTCCAGCTCGACCAGCGGCAGCTGGGCACCGTCGCGCGGGGTGAGCACCACCTGGCGGTCGGAGGAGCCGGTCGCGGCGATCACCTCGACGCTCGCCACGCCCGGCCAGTCCCGGGTCTCGACGCCCAGCTCGGTGACGCCCTCGGCGGCGATCAGGCAGCGGTCCACCGGCTGCACCTCGTGCGAGCGGTACTTGCGCAGGCCGACCTTCCCGGTCTCGGCGTCCACCGTGTACTGCACCCGGGTGCGCCAGGCCGGCACCTGCCCGGCCGGCAGCTTGCCGCCGACCGGCTCGACGCTGCCGTCCCAGCCGGCCTCGGCCGGGGTGAGCCCGGCCAGCTTGGCCAGCTGCTCGGTCAGCACCGCCGCCTTGAGCTTGCGCTGCCCGCCGGGGGTGACGTGCTGCCAGTCACAGCCGCCGCACTTGCCCGGACCGGCGAACGGGCACGGCGCCTCGATCCGGTCCTTGGAGGGCTCCAGCACCTCCACCGCGTCGGCCCGCAGGAACCGCGAGGTGGTGGTCCCGTCGGTCACCAGCGCGACGACCCTCTCACCGGGCAGCGCGTGCCGCACGAACAGCACCCGGCCCTCGTGCCGGGCCACGCAGTGCCCGCCGCCGTGCGCGACCGGGCCGACCTCGACCTCGTAGCGCTGCCCGACCAGCGGCTCCCCGGACGGCGCCTCGGGCCGCGAGGGCCGCGCGGCGGCGGTGCGCAGCGCC
>NZ_LFVW01000924.1:0-3238 GCF_001182915.1 Kitasatospora sp. MY 5-36 | reverse complement strand
CGCCGCAGCTGCGGGTCGCGCGGACGCCGGCCGGGCCCGTCGCACCCGCGGGGCGCCGCCGGGTCGGGCGGACGGCGCTCGCCTGGAGCCTGACGGCCTTCTTCGGCGTCCAGACCCTGGTCTTCTACGCGACGCTGGCCTGGCTGCCCACCGTCCTGGTCGACGCGGGCCTGAGCCGGACCACCGCCGGCACCGACCAGGCCGTGCTGATCCTCGGCCTCGCCGTCGGCGGCTTCCTCGCCCCGACCCTGGCCGCCGCCCGGAGCGACCAGCGGCCGCACATCCTGGGCGTGGCGGCCGTCTGCGTCCTCGGCCTGCTCGGCCTGGTGCTCACCCCGGCCGACGGGGCGCCGCTCTGGGCCGCCGTCCTCGGCATCGGCATGGGCGGCGGACAGGCGCTCGCCGCCGTCCTGTTCGCCCGTCGGGGCACCGACCCGGACCACGTCGCCGCGCTCTCCACCATGGCCCAGACCTGGGGCTACCTGCTCGCCGCCACCGGACCCGCGCTCGCCTCCGCGCTCCACGCCGCGAGCGGGTCCTGGGCGGCGCCGCTGCTCGCGATGGCCGGCCTGGTGGCCGTCGGCTGCGTCCTCGGGCTGCGGGCGGGCCGCGCTGTCACAAAGCCGCGCCGCGATCCGTCGGACCGGTGAGCGGGTGGCCGCACGGTCCACCCGGTCGAGCGGTCACCCGCTCATCCGCTCATCCGCGAGAAGAGGAACACCACGATGAACGCCCGTCCGATCACCGCCGAGGTCCCGCTGCGCCCGCGCATGGCCCAGGACCCGGTGCAGCTCGTCCCCGAGCTCGCCGAGGTCTCGGCCGCACTGTTCAAGGCCACCGGCAACCGGTCCGTCCCCCGCAGCACCATCAGCCTGATCCAGCTGCGGGCCGGCCAGATCGCTGGCAGCACCTACCTGACCGTCCTGCACACCGGCTTCCTCCGCAGGGCCGGCGAGTCGGAGGAGCGGATCGCCTCGGTGGCCGGCTGGCCGGACTCCCCCTGGTTCACCGCCCCGGAGCGCGCCGCGCTCGCCCTGGTCGAGGCCGTCCTCCAGCCCAACCCGCACGGCGAGCGGGTGTCGGACGCGCTGTACGCCGAGGTCGCCGGGCATTACGACGAAACGGCGCTGACCACGCTCATGCTCGCCATCGGCCAGGTCAACTTCTTCACCGCCATCGCCCTGGTCGCCAAGCCCGTGCCCGGCCGCTCCTTCACCGACCCCTGGGCCTGACCGGCCCCTACGGCCCGCCCGGCCGATCGCCGGGCGGGCCGTCCCGCTGTCGACCGATCACCCGTCCCGGCATAGGCTGGTCCGCGCCCGAACGGACCTTCGTCCGGTCATCGGGCCGGCGGGCCGACATGCCGGAGGGGGCGTGCCCGCCACCACGGAGGATCGCAGGGGGGACGGAAGCATGTTCGAGGAGCACAGGGACAACCGGCACAACCGGCACGACGGGCACGCCGGGCACGAGCAGGACGGCCGACTCGCCGATGTCGAGATCGAGTACGACCAGTACGACGATCTGGACGACCTCGACGGGCATGACGGGAACGACGACGGGGCCCCGCGCAGCTCGACCACGCGCCGGGTCGTGATGGTCGCCGCCGGCGGGGTGTTCGCCGCCCTGCTGGCGGTCGGCGGCTACGGCGCCTACAACGTGCTGAACGCCGTGACGGACAACGGCCCGGCCGGTGGCGGCCACCAGGGCGCCGGCACCGTGGCGAAGGCCCCGCAGGAGCCGCCGACCGCCGAGCAGGCCGAGTCGGCGGCCAAGGAGTTCCTGGCGGCCTGGAGCCGCGGCGACATCCCGGCCGCCGCCGGCCTGACGGACCGGCCGGAGACCGCCCGCGCCGCACTGGCCACGTTCCACGAGCAGGTGGGCGCCCGCTCGCTCGCCCTGACCGGGACGGGCCCCGCGAAGGCCGAAGGCCCGAGCGAGCCGGCCCTCGGCTTCCGGGTGAAGGCGGAGTTCGAGGGCACCCCGGACGCCTGGGAGTACGACAGCGTGCTGAGCGTCGTCCGGTCCCAGGACGGGCGGCCCGTGGTGCGCTGGAAGCCGTCCGTGATCCACCCCCAGCTCACCCCGGGCCGGACCATCGGGGTGCAGGAGACGCCCAACCCGGTGTCCAAGCCCACCGACCGCAAGGGCCGGCCGCTCGACACCTTCCCGTCGCTGCGCGCCGTCCTCCCCCAGATCGCCCCGCCGGACGGCGCGGCCGCCACGACCGGACGGGCCGTGGTGCTCTCGGGCGGCGGCGAGGCGGAGCGGCTGTTCGTGCTGACGCCGCCGAGCGCCCCGGTGGTCAAGCTGACCCTGGACGCCGACCTCCAGCAGGTGGCCGAGGACGCCGTCAAGCAGCAGGCGGCGAACGGCAATCCGGCCTCGCTGGTGGCCGTCCAGCCGAGCACCGGCCACATCCTGGCGATCGCCAACGCCCCGCAGGGCGGCTTCAACCGCGCGCTCGCGGGCGGCCAGGCACCCGGCTCGACGATGAAGGTGATCACCTCGGCCGCGCTGCTGGAGGCGGGCGTGCGCCCGGACACCGTGGTGCCGTGCAAGGAGACCACCTACTCCCCGCGCGCCTGGCACAACGACGAGAGCGGCGACTTCCCGTCCTACACGCTCGCGGACGACTTCTCCCGCTCCTGCAACACCGGCTTCATCGACAAGGGCCTGGAGAAGCTCCAGCCCGGCACCCTCGGCACGGTGGCCCGCGACCAGTTCGGCCTCGGCCTGGAGTGGCACATCGGCGTCCCGAGCCGGGACGCCACCATCCCGACGCCCGGGAACAAGGACGAGGCCGCGGCCGCGTACATCGGCCAGGGCCGGATCCAGGTCAACTCGCTGGTGATGGCCTCGGTCGCCGCCACCGTGCAGAACGGGACGTTCCGCCAGCCCGTGCTGCGCGAGGACGCCAAGCGCGTGACGGCGCCGAGCAGGCTCCCCGCCGACGTCGCCCGGGACCTGCGCGCCATGATGGCCAAGACCGCCACCCAGGGCACCGCCCGTACTCCGATGGCCGGCCTGTCCGGCCAGATCGGCGCCAAGACCGGCACCGTCGAGGCCGGCGGCCAGGCCACCAACAGCTGGTTCATCGCCTACCGCGGCGACCTCGCCGTCGCCGCCGAGGTCGAGGGCGGCGGGCACGGCTTCAGCGCGGCGGGCGTGGCCGCGGCCCAGGTGCTGAAGGCGGGCGGCGGCAAGGGCTGAGGCCCGGCCCGGGGCACACCGCCCG
>NZ_LFVW01000923.1:0-3240 GCF_001182915.1 Kitasatospora sp. MY 5-36 | reverse complement strand
CCCTGCCACAGTCGCCGGAAGCCGGGGGCGGCCGCCGTGACGGCCGTCGCGACCAGGCAGAACGGCGCGGTCAGCGCGGGCAGCCGCCAGGTGGCGAGCAGCGCCCCGAGCCCCGCCGTGACCACCACGGCGACGGCGGACCCGAGGGCCGCCACCGCGACCGTCGCCGGGTGCCCGGCGCCCAGGAAGACGGCGCAACTCAGCGCCACCAGGCAGCCGTTGTACCCGTGCAGCCCCGCCCCGACGGTCTCCCGGTCGAGCCCGAGCCCGTACGCGACGGCGGTGGAGACGGCGCTGCCGAGCAGTCCGTAGAGGCCGTACCGCCAGTCGGCGGCGAACAGTGCGGCCACGAAGAAGAGTCCGCAGACGACGGACGGCATGAAATCGACCTGCGCGACGCCGCGCAGGACCTCCGCGACCACCCTGGCGGATATCGGACGAGTCGCCACCGAGGCGCTCTCCCCACCCTGTTGCAAACCCATGCTGCGCACCAATTTTCCGGTACGGCCGGCCTGCCTGAATGTCGGCCCCGGCGATTCCTCCGGAACCGTACTCCT
The DNA here is from genome assembly GCF_001182915.1 of Kitasatospora sp. MY 5-36. Classification (NCBI taxonomy): domain Bacteria; kingdom Bacillati; phylum Actinomycetota; class Actinomycetes; order Kitasatosporales; family Streptomycetaceae; genus Kitasatospora; species Kitasatospora sp. MY 5-36. Next base: position 2,683 of record NZ_LFVW01000923.1, on the reverse strand, counting down.
ATGGTTTGCGAAGTCCAGGGGGTACGGGGTGTTATGCCAAATCCACGAAGGGTGACCATCGGGCCGCTGAGCTGCAACAATCTGTTGAAGTCACGGCCCGTAGGGTTCGTTGCAGGGAGAAATCCTTTGCGAAGTTTTACTGACGGTTGGCATCGGCTATGCCGGGGCCGCGCTCACTCCCGCCCGGATCAGATGCCGCGCCAGGAACCGTTCCGACGACTCCAGTTCGGGCTCCGGCACCTCCAGGTGGCCCCCGGGGTTGGCGTGCAGCGTCTTCTCCCGCGAGCCCAGCGCGCCGAACAGCGCCAGCGCCCCCTCGCGCGGGACCAGCGCGTCGTCCCACTGGAGGAGGAACTCCACCGGCACGCCGACCTGCCCCGCCGCCTCCGCCTGCGACGCGTGCCCCGTCAGCCCGAACACCGCGACGGCGACGCGCGGTTCGGCCGCCGCCAGCGGGATGCCGATCGCGCTCCCCAGCGACAACCCCCAGTACCCGACCGGCCCGAGGCCCTCCGCCTGTCCGAGGTCCTCCACCCGACCGGGGCGCTCCGCCTGTCCGGGGCCCTCTGTCCGACCGGTGCGCTCCGCCTCGCCGCTCAGCGCGTCCAGCACCGCCACCCACTCCGGCACCGCCCGCTCCGCGAGCGCCGCCGTGTGCCGCGCCACCCAGGCGCTGACCGGCCGGCCCGCCGCGATCAACTCCCCGATCTCGGTGGCGAACCGCTCGTCCTGGGCGCTGCGCGTCCGCTCCCCGTGCCCCGGCGCGTCCAGCGCCACCGCCGTGAACCCGTGCCGCCGCACGAACCGCCGGGCCCGGTCCACCAGTCCCGGACCCAGCTTGTGCTGGCCGCCGCCGTGCCCCAGCAGCACCAACGGCCGCCCGCCGAGGGGCGATCCGTCCGGCTGCCAGAGCACTCCGGGCGCGCCGTCGAGGGTGAAGTGGCGCTGCGTCACGCCGTCCGCGCTGGATTCCGTGGTGAAGTGCACCCCGTCATCATGGCTCCCGACACACGTTCGGGTCCGGCCTTTCCCTCGACGGGCTGCCCCACGACGGGGTCACCGCCGTCGCCACCGCACGGCTCGCCGCTACCGCGCGGCCGGGCCGTCCTCGTGGAGGAAGGCGAGCAGCAGGGCGGTGGTCTCGGCCGGGCGCTCCAGGCTGGGGAGGTGGCCGGCCCAGGGGAGCTCCTGGTGGCGGGCGTCGGGGAGGAGGGCGGGGAGGGCGGCGGCGATGTCCCGGAAGTCCGGGAAGTCGTGGGCGCCGGACACGGCCAGGGTGGGGGCGGTGATCCGGCCGAGGTCGACGTCCTCGCGGTCGGAGCCGACCGTCGCCGTCATCTGGACGTCGAAGGCGTGGCGCTGCATCCGGCGGACGTGCGCGCGGGTCCGCTCGTCGGCCTCCGGGCCGAGCCAGGACTCGACGTTCAGCTCGACGGCCTCGTCGATCCGCCCGGCCTCGATCAGCTCGTCCTCGCGCCCGCCGAAGGCGCGCAGGGTGTCGCTGGGCTGGTGTCCGGGCATGCCCGCGCCGAGCAGGGCCAGCCTGGTGACCGCCTCGGGGCGCAGCGCGGCCGCCGTCAGGGCGATCCGGCCGCCGTAGGAGGCGCCGACCAGGGCGGCGGTCCCGATGCCCAGGTGGTCGAGCAGGGCCAGGACGTCCCCGGCATCGCTGTACGGGGCGTCCGCGAGCGGCGTGTCGCCGAAGCCGCGGAAGTCGCAGCGGACCACCCGGTGTCCGGCGTCGACCAGCGGCTGCCACTGCGCGTCCCACATCCGCCGGTCGCACACCGAGGAGTGCAGCAGCACCACGGCGGGCCCACTGCCCGCTACGTCATGAGAAATGATCATTCGGCGGATCGTAGTGTCCCCGCCGCCGTTCCCCAAGCGATTTGAAGCCGCCGCGGCCGCGGGTAAGCGCTTTCGACCGCCCCCGGGCTCTGGACGGGTGAAGGAGGTGCTCGGAGGTGCTCATGGGAGAAGCGAAAGACGATCGGGACGACGGGTTCCAGGCGTTCATCGTCACGGTCTGGCCGCGCCTGGTACGGACGGCGTACCTGCTGGCCGGCGAGCAGTACGCGGCCGAGGACCTGGTGCAGTCGGCCGCCGAGAAGTCCTGCGCGGCCTGGTCGAAGGTGCGCCGGGCCGACGATCCGTACGCCTATGTGCGGCGGATCCTGGTCAACCAGCACGCCCGCCGCTGGCGCCGCCGGGCGCCGGAGCTGCTGGTGGACGCGGTGCCGGACGCGGCGGGGGTGGAGGACGGCTACGCCCGCTCCGACCAGCGCGGGGCCCTGCTGGCCGCGCTGGCCACCCTGCCGCCGCGCCAGCGCGAGGCGGTGGTGCTGCGGCACTGGGAGGACCTGAGCGACAGCCAGACGGCGGCCGCCATGGGGTGCTCGGTGGGCGCGGTGCGCAGCCACGCGGCGAAGGGCATCGCGCGGCTGCGGCAGGTCACGGCACTGGTGGGACTCAAGGACACGACGCACATCGGAGGAGCGGCATGAGGGGCGGCATGGACCGGGAACCGGACGGGACGGGCGTGGACGACGGCACGGACCTGTGGGTGGGGCTCGGCCTCGCCGAGGCGGCGGCCGGCGCGCGGATCGGCCCGGCGCCGGTGACGGACATCCTGGCGGGGGGCCGCCGGCTGCGGCACCGCCGCCGTACGGTGGTCGGCGCGGCG
>NZ_LFVW01000091.1:0-27907 GCF_001182915.1 Kitasatospora sp. MY 5-36 | reverse complement strand
TGGCCCGCCGGGCGTCGCCGCGTGCGGGGCCGTGAAGTACTCCGGCCCGTCCGTCCCCCCGTGCCCCCCGGGCGCGGACGGCGGCGGAGGGGCCGACCACCCGCCGCGCGGACGGTCCGCGCCCTGACCGTTGTCGTATCGATTACCAGCCACGGTCCGAAGGTACCCGTCCGGCCCGGCCCGCGGCGGCCCCGGACGAAGCCGGGGCCGGTTTGCAGCGAGGCTGAGACGAACGGGGCCGAAAACCCGCGGGGCGCGGGGTGGCTACCGCTGTGCGCCGACCGACGGCCCGTGCACCGCCGCGGCCGCGCTGGTGCCGGCCGGGCAGCCGCCCGGGCCGGCCGAGGTGCGGACGGCGCCGACCGGCAGCAGGGTGCCGCAGGCGATCCGGATGCCGTTCGGCAGCTCGTTGTCCGACTCCACGATCGCGCCGTCGCCGATCACCGCGCCGTCCAGCGCCGAGCGGGCGCCGACGGTGGCGAAGGCGCCCACGATCGAGTCCTTGACCAGGGTGTCCGGGCCGATCACCGCGCCGGGCAGGATCACGCTGCCCTCGACGATCGCGCCGGCCTCGACCACCGCGTCCTCGGCGACCACGGTGCCGCCGCTGAGCACCGCGCCCGGGTGGACGGTGGCGCCGGGCAGCAGCAGGGCGTCGCCGGTCGGGCCGGGGACGGCCGGGGAGTCGACCTTGCCGAGCACCAGGTCCGCCGAGCCGCGGACGAAGGCGGCCGGGGTGCCCAGGTCCAGCCAGTACGAGGTGTCGACGACGCCGCGCAGCAGCGCGCCGGTGGCCAGCAGTTCGGGGAAGGTCTCGCGCTCGACGGACACCTCGCGGCCGGTCGGGATGCGGTCGATCACGGACCGGGTGAAGACGTAGCAGCCGGCGTTGATCTGGTCGGTGACGATCTGCTCCGGGGTCTCCGGCTTCTCCAGGAACTCCAGCACCCGCCCGTCCTCGTCGGTCGGGACGAGGCCGAAGGCCCGCGGGTCCTCGACCCGGGTCAGGTGCAGGGTGACGTCGGCCCCGGCGGCCACGTGGCCGTCGCGCAGGGCGGCGATGTCGACGCCGGAGAGGATGTCGCCGTTGAAGACCAGGACCGGTTCGTCCGGGCCGCAGGTCAGGCCGGAGGCGGCGTTGCGGATCGCCCCGCCGGTGCCCAGCGGCTCGCGCTCGGTCAGGTAGACGAGCTCGATGCCGTACGGGGTGCCGTCCTGGAAGTGGTCCTCGAACACCTCGGCCAGGTACGAGGTGGCCAGCACGACGCGGGTGACGCCGGCGGCGGCCGCGCGGGCCAACTGGTGCGCGATGAACGGGACGCCTGCCACCGGCAGCATCGGCTTGGGGGTGTGGGTGGTCAGCGGACGCAGTCGCGTGCCCTTACCACCGACCAGCATGATCGCCTCGGTCATGGTCTGCGCTGTTCCCCTTGTGGTCTCTGCGGCCCGGCCCGGCGGGCCGACACCTCGTCGTCGGTCTGGACCCGGCCGTGCGGCCGGCGCGGGTCGCCACCCGCCCGGGGCTTCCGTCCGGAACGGGTCGACCGGCACGAAGCCGGTCCGGGCCTACTGTATTTGCTTCCGACCGAATGCCCGTCCGGCGCCTGTGCGATTGCCGTCACCCCCCGTACGCCCGCCGTACCGGGGCGGGCCGTCCGGAGCGACCGAAAGCCCGGCCCGGCGGGCGCGTTCGCGGCGTCCACCGGGCCGGGCAGTTGTTGCAGAACTGTCGAACAGCGGGCTCGTCGGCGCCGGTCAGGCGCCCACCGTCGCGGGCTGCTCCTCGTCCCCGGTCGGCGGGAGGGCCTTCACCGAGTCGAGCAGCAGCTGGGCCACGTCGACCACCTTCAGGTGCTCCTTGGCCGCGCCCTCGTTCTTCTTGCCGTTGACCGAGTCGGAGAGCATCACCAGGCAGAACGGGCAGGCGGTGGAGACGATGTCCGGGTCGAGCGACAGCGCCTCGTCCACGCGCTCGGTGTTGATCCGCTTGCCGATGCGCTCCTCCATCCACATCCGGGCACCGCCGGCGCCGCAGCAGAAGCCGCGCTCCTTGTGCCGGTGCATCTCCTGCTGGCGCAGACCGGGGACCTTGTCCATGATCTCGCGCGGCGGGCTGTAGACCTTGTTGTGGCGGCCCAGGTAGCAGGGGTCGTGGTAGGTGATCAGGCCCTCGACCGGGTTGACCGGGATCAGCTTGCCCTCGTCGATGAGGTGCTGCAGCAGCTGGGTGTGGTGGATGACCTCGAAGTGGCCGCCCAGCTGCGGGTACTCGTTGGCGATGGTGTTGAAGCAGTGCGGGCAGGTGGCCACGATCCGCTTGACCGGGGCGTCCTCCAGGGCCGCGTTCAGCGTCTCCACGTTCTGCGCGCCGAGCATCTGGAACAGGAACTCGTTGCCCAGGCGGCGGGCGGAGTCACCGGTGCAGGACTCCTCCTTGCCGAGGATCGCGAACTTCACGCCCGCGGTGTGCAGCAGCTCGGCGAAGGCCTTGGTGGTCTTCTTGGCGCGGTCCTCCAGGGCGCCGGCGCAGCCGACCCAGTAGAGGTACTCGACCTCGGCGGGGTCGATGTCCTCGCCGATCACCGGCACCTCGATGCCGGTCTCCTTCTTGAGCTCCTTGACCCAGTCCAGGCGGGCCTTGGTGGCCATGCCCCACGGGTTGCCCTTGTTCTCCAGGTTCTTGAGCATCGTCCCGGCCTCGGTCGGGAACGAGGACTCGATCATCACCTGGTAGCGGCGCATGTCGACGATGTGGTCGATGTGCTCGATGTCCACCGGGCACTGCTCGACGCAGGCGCCGCAGGTGGTGCAGGACCACAGCACGTCCGGGTCGATGACGCCGCCCAAACCACCGGAGTCAGGGGCCTCGGCGGTGCCGATCAGCGGGCGCTCGGCCTCGGCCAGGGCGGCCGCCGGGACGTCCTTGAGCTGCTCGGAGGTGGCCCGCTCCTCGCCCTCCATGTCCTTGCCGCCGCCGGCCAGCAGGTACGGCGCCTTGCCGTAGGCGTGCTCGCGCAGGCTCATGATCAGCAGCTTCGGCGAGAGCGGCTTGCCGGTGTTCCAGGCCGGGCACTGCGACTGGCAGCGGCCGCACTCGGTGCAGGTGGAGAAGTCGAGGATGCCCTTCCAGGAGAAGTGCTCGACCTGGGAGACGCCGAAGACGGCGTCCTCGGCCGGGTCCTCGAAGTCGATCGGCTGACCGCCCGAGGTCATCGGACGGAGGGCGCCGAGCGCGGTGCCGCCGTCCTCCTCGCGCTTGAAGTAGATGTTGAAGAAGCCGAGGAAGCGGTGCCAGGCCACGCCCATCGAGGGGTTGAGGCCGATGGTGGTCGCCCACGCGAACGAGATGCAGATCTTCAGCATCGCGAACAGGTAGATCAGGTTCTCCAGCGTGCCGTGCGACAGGCCGCCCAGCGCGGAGACCAGCGGGTACGAGACCAGGTGCTCCGGCCCGTACGAGTCGACGCCGTTGAGGGCGCCCTCCAGGCCGCGCAGCATCAGGATGCACAGGCCGATGCCGAGGATCGTGTACTCGACGTAGAAGGCCTGCCAGGCGATCGAGCCGGCGAACCGGGACTTGCGGCCGGACCGGGACGGCAGGCTCATCAGCCGGATCACGATCAGGACGGCGATGCCCAGCGTGGTCAGGGTGCCGACCAGCTCGACGAAGAGCTGCCAGATCATCCAGTGGCCGATGATCGGCAGCGCGAAGTCGGCGTCGAAGAGCTGGCCGAAGGCGTTGACGATGGTCAGCACCAGGCTGAAGAAGCCGACCGCCACGAACCAGTGGGCGATGCCGACGATCCCCCAGCGGTTCATCCTGGTGTGGCCGACGAACTCGGTCGCGACGGTCTTCACCCGCTGGGCGGGCTGCCCGAAGCGGGTGGAGTCCGGCGCACCGGTGCGGACCACCTTGTAGATGTACAGCGCCGCACGGGCGGCGAGCGCGGTGCCGATCACGAATGTGACCAGCGAGATGACGATCGCTGCTAGCTGCATCGGCTCTCCGTCTCCTGCGGCTTTGCGGTTGAGCAGGCTCTGCGTTACACGGTCTTGGGAACTGAGTGTACTGGTCGGTAACTTGCCGGGCCGACGGCCCGGACATTACCGGTGACCGACCGTTGTCCAGAAGATTCCCAAGCTATGGCGGCAGTCACGTGGCCGCACCCCCGCCCCGGCGTGGCGCGCCCACTCCGCCCCGCCGCTCAGCAAAGTTGAGCGAGCGGCGCTCATAGCTGTTGACTCCGCCCACCGGGTCGTGCATCCTTGAGCCTGTAAAGCTCAACTCTTCCGTGGAGGTATCTACGATGGCACGCGCGGTCGGCATCGACCTCGGTACGACGAACTCGGTCGTCAGCGTTCTGGAGGGTGGCGAGCCCACCGTCATCACGAACGCCGAGGGCGCTCGGACCACGCCGTCCGTCGTCGCCTTCGCCAAGAACGGCGAGGTCCTCGTCGGCGAGGTGGCCAAGCGCCAGGCGGTCACCAACGTCGACCGCACCATCCGCTCGGTCAAGCGCCACATGGGCACCGGGTGGAAGATCAACATCGATGGCAAGGACTTCAACCCCCAGCAGATCTCGGCCTTCGTGCTGCAGAAGCTGAAGCGGGACGCCGAGGCGTACCTGGGCGAGACGGTCACCGACGCCGTCATCACCGTCCCGGCGTACTTCAACGACTCGGAGCGCCAGGCCACCAAGGAGGCCGGCGAGATCGCGGGCCTGAACGTCCTGCGCATCGTCAACGAGCCGACCGCGGCCGCCCTGGCGTACGGCCTGGACAAGGACGACCAGACCATCCTGGTCTTCGACCTCGGCGGCGGCACCTTCGACGTCTCCCTGCTGGAGATCGGCGACGGGGTCGTCGAGGTGAAGGCCACCAACGGTGACAACCACCTCGGTGGCGACGACTGGGACCAGCGCGTCGTCGACCACCTGGTCAAGGTCTTCCAGGGCGGCCACGGCGTCGACCTGTCCAAGGACAAGATGGCCCTCCAGCGTCTGCGCGAGGCCGCCGAGAAGGCCAAGATCGAGCTGTCCTCGTCCTCCGAGACCTCGATCAACCTGCCGTACATCACGGCCTCCGCCGAGGGCCCGCTGCACCTGGACGAGAAGCTCACCCGCGCCCAGTTCCAGCAGCTGACCGCGGACCTGCTGGAGCGCTGCAAGGTCCCGTTCCACAACGTCATCAAGGACGCCGGCATCTCGCTGTCCGAGATCGACCACGTCGTCCTCGTCGGCGGCTCGACCCGCATGCCGGCCGTCGCCGAGCTCGTCAAGGAGCTGACCGGCGGCCAGGACGCCAACAAGGGCGTCAACCCGGACGAGGTCGTCGCCATCGGCGCCGCGCTCCAGGCCGGTGTCCTGAAGGGCGAGGTCAAGGACGTCCTGCTGCTCGACGTCACCCCGCTGTCCCTCGGCATCGAGACCAAGGGCGGCATCATGACCAAGCTGATCGAGCGCAACACCACGATCCCGACCAAGCGCTCCGAGATCTTCACCACGGCCGAGGACAACCAGCCGTCCGTGCAGATCCAGGTCTACCAGGGCGAGCGCGAGATCGCGGCGTACAACAAGAAGCTCGGCATGTTCGAGCTGACCGGCCTGCCGCCGGCGCCGCGCGGCCTGCCGCAGATCGAGGTCACCTTCGACATCGACGCCAACGGCATCATGCACGTCGGCGCCAAGGACCTCGGCACCGGCAAGGAGCAGAAGATGACCGTCACCGGCGGCTCCTCGCTGCCGAAGGACGAGGTCGACCGCATGCGCCGCGAGGCCGAGCAGTACGCCGAGGACGACCACAAGCGCCGCGAGGCCGTCGAGACGCGCAACTCCGCCGAGCAGCTCGTCTACTCGACCGAGAAGTTCATCGCCGACAACGCCGACAAGCTGCCGGGCGACGTCAAGACCGAGGTCGAGACCGCCATCGGCGAGCTCAAGGAGGCCCTGAAGGGCGAGGACATCGCGAAGATCCGCGAGGCCTCGGAGAAGGTCTCCACCACCGCGCAGAAGCTCGGCCAGGCGCTGTACGCCAACGCCGACGCCACCGCCGGTGCCGCCACCGCCGGTGACTCCGCCCAGGCCAAGGACGACGACGTCGTCGACGCCGAGATCGTGGACGACGAGAAGCCCAAGGGCGGTGCGGCATGACGGACAAGCCGCAGGGCGGCAAGCCCGGCGACGACTCCGCCGCCGAAGAGGCCGTGATCAAGGCTGCCGAGGAGGCCGCCGCGGCCGGCAGCGGGGAGTCCGGTTCGGAGGGTCTCGCCGCCGCCAAGCGCGAGCTCGCCGAGCGCACCGGTGACCTGCAGCGCCTCCAGGCCGAGTACCAGAACTACCGCAAGCGGGTCGAGCGCGACCGGCTGACCGTCCGCGAGATCGCCGTCTCCAACATCCTGGAGTCGCTGATCCCGGTCCTGGACGACATCGGCCGCGCCCGCGAGCACGGCGAGGTCACCGGCGGCTTCAAGTCCGTCGCCGAGTCGCTGGAGACGGTCGTCGCCAAGCTGGGCCTGCAGCAGTTCGGCAAGGAGGGCGAGCCCTTCGACCCGACCATGCACGAGGCGCTGATGCACAGCTACTCCTCGGACGTCACCGAGGACACCTGTGTCCAGGTCCTCCAGCCCGGCTACCGCATCGGCGAGCGGATCATCCGCCCGGCGATGGTGGCCGTCGCCGAGCCCCAGCCCGGCAGCCAGGCGTCCACGGACGCCGAGGCCAAGTCCGCCGACGCGGACAAGTCCGACGGTGGCTCGGACAGCTGACAACCTGTGACGGGTGACAACCAGTGCGCTGCGGAGTCGTACGCCGGCCAGTACGGCGGCCGGCTCCGCAGCGCGCTGTCAGCAGTCGTGCTCGCAGCCGCTGTTGACAGCTCAGTGACGATGGACATCGGGAGGTGGCGTACGCCATGAGTGGCAAGGACTTTGTCGAGAAGGACTACTACAAGGTCCTCGGCGTGCCCAAGGACGCCACCGCCACCGAGATCAAGAAGACCTACCGCAAGCTCGCGCGCGAGTTCCACCCCGACGCCAACAAGGGTGACGCCAAGGCCGAGGAGCGGTTCAAGGACATCTCCGAGGCGTACGACGTCCTCTCCGACGAGAAGCGCCGCAAGGAGTACGACGAGGCCCGCAGCCTCTTCGCCAACGGCGGCTTCCGGGCCGGCGGCGGCCCCGGCGGCACCGGCAGCTACAGCTTCGACTTCGGCGACCTCTTCAGCGGCAGCCAGGGCGGCGCCGGCAGCGGGGGCGGCATCGGCGACGTCTTCGGCGGCCTCTTCAACCGCGGCGGCACCCGACAGGCCCAGCCCCGGCGCGGCGCCGACGTCGAGACCGAGGTGACGCTCTCCTTCGAGGAGGCGGTGGACGGCGCGACCGTCCCGCTGCGGATGACCAGCCAGGCCCCCTGCCGCAGCTGCAACGGCACCGGCGCCAAGACCGGCACCACCCCGCGGGTCTGCCCGACCTGCGTCGGCGCGGGCACCGTCAGCCGCGGCCAGGGCGCCTTCGCGCTCTCCGAGCCGTGCAAGGACTGCCGCGGCCGGGGCATGATCGTCGACGACCCGTGCACCGACTGCCACGGCAGCGGCCGGGCCAGCTCGGCCCGCACCATGCAGGTCCGCATCCCGGCCGGCGTCCAGGCCGACCAGCGCATCCGGCTCAAGGGCAAGGGCGCACAGGGCGAGCGCGGCGGACAGCCCGGCGACCTCTACGTCACCGTGCACGTCGACCCCCACCCCGTCTTCGGCCGCAAGGGCGACAACCTCACCGTCACCGTGCCGGTCACCTTCCCCGAGGCCACGCTCGGCGCCACCATCGAGGTGCCCACGCTGAACGGCCCCGCCGTGAAGCTCAAGCTGCCCCCGGGCAGCGCCAACGGCCTCACCATGCGCGCCCGCGGCAAGGGCGCCACCCGCAAGGACGGCACCCGCGGCGACCTCCTCGTCACCGTCGAGGTCGTGGTGCCGCAGCACGTCACCGGCGACGCGCTGAACGCCCTCGAGCAGTACCGCGAGGCCACCGCCTCCGACGATCCGCGCGCCGCCCTCTTCCGGGCGGCGAAGGGAGCGTGATGACCAGATGTCCCCGATGAACCCGATCGACCCCGACACCCCGATCGGCCCCGGCCTCGGCGAAGGCCTGCCCGGCACCGGCCCCCGCCGCACCCGCCGCGCCGCCGCGTCCCCGCCGCCGTACGTCCTCACCGAGGACACCCCGGTGTACGTCATCTCCGTGGCCGCCGAACTGTCCGGCCTGCACCCGCAGACCCTGCGCCAGTACGACCGCCTCGGCCTGGTCTGCCCCGACCGCACCGCCGGCCGCGGCCGCCGCTACTCCGCCCGCGACATCCAGCAGCTGCGCGAGGTCCAGCGGCTCTCCCAGGACGAGGGCATCAACCTGGCGGGCATCAAGCGGATCATCGAGCTGGAGAACCAGGTCACCGCCCTCCAGTCCCGCGTCACGGAACTGGTCGACTCCCTGGAAGGCGCCGCCACCGCCCTCCAGCAGCGCGAGGCCGCCGTCCACGCCTCCTACCGCCGCGACCTCGTCCCGTACCAGCCCCCCACCCCGCAGTCCAGCGCCCTCGTCGTCTGGCGCCCCAAGCGCTGACCGGGCACCCACCGGCCGCCGGCCCCTCCTCTCGGGGGGTGCCGGCGGCTGCCGTGTGGTGAGAGAGTGCAGTCACATTTCGTCTTCATCGGACTCATCAGGTCTGGCATGCTGAAACGTGACTCAGCGGCGGCGCTGATGGGACACAGGCGTCACGGTAACGGCAAGGAGCCGCAGATGAGTGAACGAGAGCAGCCCGTTGCCGCTGGCTCACCCGTCCTGTCGGCCGAGGCCCGAGAGCTATATCTGGCCGTCATCCGAGGAGACGGTCATCTGCCGTCAGGATCCGATCCCGGGCGGGCCGATGCCGCTCGGGACGAGTTGGTCGGAATTGGCCTCCTCGTACCCGACACCGACGATCCGAGCGATTTCATAGCGGCCGATCCCACCCAGCTCTCGACAAGCCTCAGCCATTCGTGGCAACGCCAAGCACTGGATCTCCTCTCGCGGGCCGTTTCACTCCCGTCCGAACTCCAGGAACTCGCACAGGAATTCCACGCCCCGAAACAGCAGGGAGGGTCGATCGAATATGTGCGAGGGAAGGCCCTAATTCATCAGCGAGTACAGCAGTACAGGGTTTCCATGGAGGAAGCCCTGGCGCTCCAGCCTGGCGGCCCTCGGCCGCCGGACGTTCTCTCGGTCATGGTCGAGCAGGACCTGAACACCCTCCGCAGTGGCACGACGATGCGGACGATTTACCACGCCAGCACCCGGTACCATCAGCCGACCAGGGATTACGTGGCCACACTCGCACGTGCTGGTGGGCAGTACCGGACTCTCGACGAGCCCTACACGCGACTGATAGTGATGGATCGGCGCGTGGCCGTGATCCCGATCGCCGATGACATGAGCCTCGCGGCCTTCATCTACGACCCCGCAGTCGTCAGCTATCTCGTCGAAGAGGTATTCGAGCGCTGCTGGAGCCGCGCGCTGGAATTCGAGGGCGACCGCACAGTGCCACAACAGGTGGTGTCCCGCCTGCGCCAGACGATTATTGACCAGATGCTAGAGGGCACCAATCACCGGGTCATCGCACGACGCCTGGGAATCAGCGAGCGAACGCTGGCCAGACATATAGCCGAGATGCGGGACGACTACAAGGTCGACTCACTGTTCCAGCTCGGATACGTTCTCGGCCGCAAGGCACAGGGGCCGATCGACTGAATCACCGCCCACTACGGACAGACCGGAGAATGTTCCGGGATTCCGGCATGGCCGGGGCGAACAGGGCCGCACTCAGGTCCAGGCGATGTCGTCGGCAAGGGTCACAGCAGCTTCCGTAGCGCCTGTCCCATGAGAATCGACAGCGTCCGCGAGGCAGCCAACGCCAACCACAGCAGCCGCGACGGCCAACGAAAGCACAACCTTGCGGACAAATCGGCGCATGGTAGGCACGCCCCCACTCTCTCCCTCGGGAATCGCCACTGGAAGTTTCAAGCCAGGATAACGGCTCACATAGTGCCGCACGATAGAGAAGCTGTCACCTGGCCTGCCGCAGAGTGTGCGTCATCTCCCTGCCAGGCGTCCAGATGACACAGGCCAACCCTGGACGCGACGCCGCCCGGCGATGGACGATCAGTTCGCTCCCAATGGTCCGGCAAGACACCACATCTTGCCAATGTACCGTCAAATGCTAAGTCGTTCACCAGCGGCATCACCACACAGAGCAGCCCACAGCCAACGCGTCGCCGACTCTCACTCCCCCGGTCGGCCTTTCCCCGGAGTCGACATGACCGAGCCCTACCTGCGTCACCACGACAGCCAGGCCCCTGAGGGTCGGCGTGCACGTGTGTTCCTGGCCGCCCCGCTGATGCGACTGACCGGGCCGGCCGACAGCGTGGTGACCCTCGCCAGCCGGACGCGGCTGACGACGCTCCGCACCACCCTCCTCCGCAGCGGTGCCGCCGTGTACAGCGCGCACCACAGCGACGCCTGGACCATCTCCGGCCGCGCGCCGGAGCCCCGCGTCCCCTCCGACTTCCGCGCCCTCCAGTCCGCGGACCTCGTGTTCGCCTACGTCGGCGCCCCGCTCTCGGCCGGCGTGAGCCTGGAGCTCGGCTGGGCGTCCGCGCTGCGCAAGCCGATCGTCCTCCTGGTCGACGAGGCCATCACCCACAACCCGCTGATCGCCACCATCGAGCAGGTCGCCCCCGTCCTCCCGCTGGTCTTCGACGACACCTGGTCGCAGGAGGCCCTCAACCACACGGTCGAGACCGCGCTCGACTGGGCCGGCATGGCGCTCTCCCTGCGCGAGGGCTTCTGGACCGCCCCCGGCGAGCAGTTCAACGTCCCCCGACAGCAGCCCGCCGTCCCCGGCTACTGGCCGACCGGCGCCGCCACCGGCTGAGCAGCGGCTACCCACCGGGCTCCCCCGCCCGGGCTCCCCGCATCTGCCAGCCCAACTGGAACAGCGTCTCCGCGTCGTACAGCTCACGCAGCCGGGCGATGTGACCGGCGACGGTGCGTTCGCTCAGCCCCAACCGGCTGGCGATCGCCCGCTGCGTGAGGCCGCGGGCGAGCAGCCGCGCGACCTGCTCGTGGGCGGCCGGCGCCACCGAACCGGCGGCCAGTGCGGCCCAGTCCACGACATCGGCCTGCTGCCAACGCTGCTCGAAGACGTCGACCACGTACGCGACCACCGCGGGATCCTCCACCACGGCGGCGACCTTGTTGTCAGGGGTCGCCGGGATCACGGCGACGGTGCGGTCGAAGATGAGCGTCCGGCTGAAGGAGGCGTCGAGGACGCGGATCCGCGAGCCGATCCTCGTGGACTCCGCCGCGAACTCGACCTGGTCCCCGTCCAGTCGGGCCTGCGGTTGGTAGATCGTACGCACCGAGCCACCGCGCTCGATGTAGCGGAGCGTATGGGCCAGACCGTCCCCCCGCTGCGCGGGCGGCTGGAACCTGCCCGGCTGGGCGGTCAGGCATTCGTGCGGATAGTCCTTGATGAGCCGGGCGACCAGGTGCCGGATCTCCACCATGCCCGCCACCCTCCGCACCCCGCCCGCCGGTTCCGTCCGACGTGGTGCCGCGTCGTAGGCCTGGGTGAGGTCCTCCAGCAGATCCGGAATGAGAGCGGCCTTGGCGAGCAGGCGGGAACTCTCCTCCCGCAGTTCGGTACCCAGGCGTTCGCCCACGGCCCGGGGGTTGATCGAGGTGTAGAAGCCGTCCGTGGCATGGAGGAGCAGGAGTCCCAGGTCGGCGAGTTGTCTGACCGTCGGCTCGTCCTCGGGACGGATGTCGGCGACGTGGAGGCGGCCGCCGTCCCGGAGGATCTCCCGGTAGAGCTCCCGGGCAGCGGCGTCCGGCAGGTCGGCGTCAGGCATCGTGGGCTCCCCGCATCTGCCAGCCCAGTTGGAACAGCGTCTCGGCGTCGTACTGATCCCGCAGCCGGGCGATGTGGGCCGCGACCGTCCGCTCGCCCAGGCCCAGGCGGGTGGCGATCGCCCGCTGGGTGAGGCCGCGGGCCAGCAGCCGGCCGACCTGCTCGGGCACAGACGGCTCGCTGGAACCGGATGCCAGGGAGGCCCAGTTGACGCCCTCGGCGTCCTGCCAGTGCAGTTCGAAGGTCCGCACCAGGAAGTCGACCACGGCCGGGTCGTCGATGACGGCCGCGCTGGTTACCCCCGGTGCGGCGGCGACCACCGCCACGGTGCGGTCGAAGATCAGCATCTTGGGGAACGAGAACGCCGCGACCCTGATGTGGCAGCCGATCCCGGTCAGCCGGGCAGCCAGTCGGACGGTAGAGGCGTCGAGACGGGCCGCGGACTGGTAGAGGGTGCGGATCGAACCACCTGTCTCCAGGAAGCGGCGGGCGTGGTTCACGGTGTCGTCGGCGGCGTCCACCGGCCGGGCGCCGCCGGGGTGGGCGCAGAGTGCCTCGTGGCGAAGCTCCTCGGAGAGTTGGGAGACCTGGTGCCGGATGTTCTCCATGCCCTCGACGACCCGGGTGCTCCCGGAGCGGTCGCGGCGGCGGGACGCCGCGTCATAGGCGACGGTGAGGTCGCCGAACACGTCCGGGAGTTCCTCGGCCCGCGTCAGCAGACGCGTGCCAGCCGCCCGCAGGTCGGCGCCGATCCGGGCCGTGACCGAGCGCGGGTCCACCGCGCTGAGCGAGCCGTCCAGGACGTACGGCTTCAGCAGCCCCAGGTCCATCAGGGTCTGGACGGTCTGCGCGTCCTCCTCCGCCACGTCCGCGATCCGGATCCGGCCGCCCTCGCGCAGGATGGCCAGGTAGAGGGCGCGGGCGGTGTCGTCGAGCAGGGCGAATCCGGTATCGGTCACAGCCGCTCCCCCCGCATCTGCCAGCCCAGCTGAAACAGCGTCTCGGCGTCGTACTGCTCCCGCAGCCGGGCGATGTGGCCGGCCACGGTCCGTTCGCCCAGGCCCAGGCGGGTGGCGATCGCGCGCTGGGTGAGGCCCTGGGCGAGCAGTCGGGCGATCTGCTGATGGCTGGGCGAGTCGGCGGAACCGGCGGCCAGGGCAGCCCAGTTGACTCCCTCAGCGCGCTGCCAGAGCTGCTCGAAGGTGTCCACCACGAAGGACACCATCGCCGGGTCGTCGACCACGGCGGCGCTGGTGTGATCGGGAGCGGCCGGGATGACGGCCACGGTGCGGTCGAAGACCAGGAAGCGTGTGAACGGGACGTCGAGGATCCGGGTGGTGCAGCCGAGCAGGGCGACCTCGGCGGCGAAGCGGACGGTCGGCGGGTCCAGTCTGGCCGAGGCCTCGTAGAGCGAGCGCACGGTGCCACCGCGCTCGTGGACGCGGCGGGCGCGGTCGAGGGAGTCGGGTAGCAGTTCGGCGGGACGAGGGCCGCCGGGCTGGGCGGTCATCGTCTCGTCGGGGAACTCCTGGGCCAGCAGTTCCAGTTCGTGCCGGATGTCCTCCTTCGCCGTGAGGTAGCGGACCCCGGCCGTGCCGCTCCGCCGTTTCGGGGTCGCGTCGTAGGCGCGGGTCAGTTCGCCCATCAGCTCGGGCAGTTGCTCGGCCTCCACGAGCAGGCGGGCGCTCTGTCGGCGGATCTCGGTGCCGATCCGCTCCGTGGCCGCCCGCGGGTCGACCGCGCTGTACGCCGCGTCCTGCAACTGCGGCACCAGCAGCCCGAGTTCCACCAGCCGTCGGAGCGCAGGACCGTCCTCCGCGCCGACCTCGGCCGACCGGACCCGGCCGCCCTCGCGCAGGACGGCGAGGTAGAGGGCGCGGGCGGCGGCGTCCGGGAGGGCGGCGGAGAGCGGGGTGGCGGGGGTGTCAGTCATGGTGTTCTCCGCGGAGCTGCCAGCCGAGGTGGAAGAGGCTGTGGGCGCCGTAGCGGTCGCGCAGCCGGGAGATGTGGGCGGCGACGGTGCGTTCGCTCACGCCGAGCCGGGTGGCGACGGCCCGTTGGGTGAGGCCGCGGGCGAGCAGTCGGCCGATCCGGACGGTGGTGACGGACGGCGGGTCGAGGTGGCGGTCGGCGGGGGTGGCGCGGGCCCAGTCGCGTTCGAACTGGGCGACCAGGTAGGCGACGGTGGTGGGGTCGGTGAGGAAGGCGGCCCGGTTGCGGTCCTCGTCGGCGGGGATGACGGCCACCGCGCGGTCGAAGACCAGTACCCGCTCGTACGGTTCGGCGAGGACGCGGACCTGGGCGCCGTGCCCGGTGCGCAGCGCGACCTGGCTCCGTGCGGCGGGGTCGGCGAGGGTGACCGGCTGGTAGACGGTGCGCAGTGAGCAGCCGCGGCGGAGCAGCGAGAGGTCCTGGGCGAGGGCCATCCGGAGGGCTTCGAGGGGACGCGGTCCGGGCTGGGCGGCGAGGACCTCCTCCCGGCATTCCGAGACGAGTTCGCCGACCCGCCGGCGGACTTCGGCGGCGTCGTCGACGGTGCCGGCCGCGGGATCGCCGGTACCGGGATCGCCTGCACCGGGGTGGACAGCCGGGAGGTCGACGCCCGGGTGGCGGGCGGCGTCGTAGGCGCGGGCCAGTGGCCCGAGGGTGCCCGGGAGCCGCTCGGCGTGCCGTAGCAGGCGGAGGGCGCGGGTGCGCAGTTCGAGGCCGATCCGGTCGCCGAGGGCGCGCGGGCTGGCGGCGGTCCAGCCGGTGGCGGTGGGGGTGAGCAGGCCGCGGGCGACGAGGGCGGCCAGGGTGGGGCGGTCGGCGGGGGCGAGGTCCTCGGGGCGCAGTCGGCCGCCGCCCCGGACGGCGGTGAGGTAGAGCGCCCGCTCGGCCGGGCTCGGCTCATCGGTCATCGCGGGAGCCTCGCATCAGCCAGCCGAGTTGGAAGAGGGTCTGGGCGCCGTAGCGGTCGCGCAGCCGGGAGATGTGGGCGGCGACGGTGCGTTCGCTCAGGCCCAGCCGGGTGGCGACGGCGCGCTGGGTGAGGCCGCGGGCGAGCAGCCGGCCGACCCGGTCGGGGATGGTGCGGGCGGGTGTCTGGCCGGGGGCGGCGGCGCCGGCGGTGTCGGCGCGGGCCCAGTCGCGTTCGAAGGTGCCGACCAGGTAGGTGATGGTGGCCGGGTCGGTGATGAAGGCGGCGGTGCTGTTGTCGTCGTTGGCGGAGATCACGGCGACGGTCCGGTCGAAGACGATCAGCCGCTGGAAGGGCTCGTCGAGCACCCGGATGAGCGAGCCGTGCCGGGTGACCTCCTCGGCGTAGGCGAGGGCGGGCGGGTCGGCGAGGGCGACCGGCTGGTAGATGGTGCGCAGCGAGCAGCCGCGCCGGAGCAGTTGGACGTCCTGGAGGAGGGCGACCTGGAGGGTGTCGGCGGGCCGGTGGCCGGGTTGCGCGGTGAGGACCTCGGAGCGGCAGTCGGAGACCAGTTGGGAGATCCGCTGGCGGATGTGGACGTGCCCCTCGACGTGGACGGCGCCGCCGGCCCGGTCGGTCGGCCGGGGCATCGCGTCGTAGGCCCGGGTGAGGCCGTCGAGGGCGCCCGGGAGGTTCTCCGCGCGGACCAGCAGCCGGGTGGCCTCGCTGCGCAGTTCGGCGCCGAGGCGGTCGCTGACCGAGCGCGGGCTGACGGCGGTGTAGCAGCGGTCCATCCGGTTGACCATCAACAGGCCGATGTCGATGAGCTGTTGGAGCGCGCCCCGGTCGGCGTCCGCGACCTCGCCGGTGGGGACGCGGCCGCCCTCGGCGATGATGGCCAGGTAGAGCTGCCGGGCGGCCTCGTCGGGCTCCTCGCCCACCGGTCCCTGCTGCGGTGTGACCGCCGGTTCCGCCGTCACGTCGCACTCTCCCTGCCGGACGCCTCTCCCCTGGTGCTGCCCCTGTTCCTCGCCGCGCGGGCCGCGGCACCGGTGGGCCGGGCGGGCTCACGGTGCCGGTGGGCGGTACGGCGTGATCATGGATCAGGCGGTCACGGTACCGGGTGGGACGGCGGACCCCCGGGCCCGGGTGCCGTCGCACGCCGGGTCGTCCGGGGGCCGCCATCGGTACGCCAATGCCAAGGCGCTCCCGTCGAGGCGGAGCAGCAACGCCTCGACGGGTCCGGCCGGGAGGCCATCACCACACATGGTCCCGGCCGGCGCCCTTCCCCCCCGTTCCACCGGTGCGGGTTGTCGCACCTGCGGTCAGTTTCGAAGAGCGAGTCGCCACCATCAGGCTGCGGTTGCCTGGACGACTTGGCGTGCCTCCACCCTCACAGCGTGACGGCCGGTGAACAAGTGCCGCCCGAGTGCATGTTCGCGCAATTGCAGCTATCTGCATCCGGGGGCGGCCGCGGGCGGTTCGGGCGGTGGGGCGGATTCCGGTGGGAACCCGGGCCTGGAAGGGGAGTCGGCGCCGACCGGCACTTCCGCCGGGCGGCCGTGCGCGGTCGTCCCGGCCGTGCACGTTCCTGCATCGGCGGCGTGCTCCTGAGCCGTACCGTCCGCGCGCGGGGACGGGCCCCGCACCACGCGGACGGCCGCCCCGGGCGACGGGCTTCTCAGCGGGCCAGCAGCCGCCCCCGCGCGAGCCCGGCCGCGGTGCCGCCCGCGGCGAGCACCCAGGCGGACGCGAGCAGCAGGTAGAGGCCGACGGCCAGCGCGCTGAAGCCCGCGAAGCCGGTGTGCCGGGCGAGCGCGGAGGCGCCGGTGACGCAGGTGCCGACCGGGAAGGTGTACGCCCACCAGGTCATCGCGAACGGCATCCCGGCCCGCCGGGCCCGCAGGTTGGCGGCGAGCGCGACGGCCAGCCAGAGCATCGCGACGCCGATCACCGCCACGCCGTACAGCTCGGCGAGGTCGGTCATGGCGGGGGCCAGCGCGGGCAGTACCGGGCGGGCGGCGTCGGCGAGCTGGTGGACCGCGGTGACGGACTGGCCGAGCGGGCCGAGCACCAGGAACAGCGTGGGGGTGAGCGCCAGGGCGGGCAGCCTGCTGTGGAACAGCCCGGTGAACACCACCGGCAGCAGCACCAGGGTGGCCAGCAGGCCGACGCCGAACAGCGCCCAGCAGCCGTACAGCATGGCCTGCTGGGCCGTTCCGGCCGGCAGGTGCGGGACGAGCGCCGGGCCGCAGGCGGAGGCGACCAGCGGGGCGACCACCGGCAGCAGCCAGGTCGGGTTGGCCTCCAGGGCGGAGACCCGGTGCCGGGTGATCATCAGGTACGGGATGCCGCCGGCCACGGCCAGCGCGTACACGGTGCCGAGGCTCCACAGCACCGCGTCCAGGGCGACCGCCGGGCCGGTGCCGATGACCCGGGAGCCGAGCAGCATGGTGCCCAGTCCGACCGAGAGCAGCGCCATCGGCGGACAGCCGTAGAAGACCGCGGTCGCCGGGTTGTCCAGCAGCTGGGCGCGGGCCGCCTCGCGGTGCCGGGTGAGGTGGACCAGCCGGGCCCCGGCCAGCACCAGCAGGGCGGCCAGCGCGAGCGCCCACAGCACCTCGCCGAAGCCGGTCAGCCCGGGCGGCCGCACCGGCAGGACGGCGGCGCCGTTCGCCAGGATCGCGGTGCCCATCACGGCGGCGTACCAGTTGGGGCCGAGCTGGGCGAGGTCGGGCCGGCGGCGGGCGGCGGGGCGGGCGAGGGGGCGGATACCGGCCAGAGTGGACATGCTCCCACCGTCGCCCGGAGGGCCCGGCGGCCGGTAGCGCCGGGGCTTCTATGGGGGCATAGCCTGGATCTATGCCCCTCTCCTCGCACGTCCCCGAACTCGGCGCCTTGGAACTGCTGCTCGCGGTGGCCCGGCTGGGCAGCGTCGGACGGGCGGCGGCCGAGCTGGGCGTCAGCCAGCCGACCGCCAGCGCCCGGATCAAGGGCATGGAGCGGCAGATCGGCGTCGCGCTGCTGGACCGCTCGCCCCGGGGCAGCCGGCCGACCGAGGCGGGCCGGCTGGTGGTCGAGTGGGCCCGGCAGGTGGTGGAGGCGGCGCAGGCGCTGGACGCCGGGATCGACGCGCTGCGCGAGCGGCGGGACGCCAAGCTGCGGGTGGTGGCCAGCCTGACCGTCGCCGAGTACCTGATGCCCGGCTGGCTGCTGGGCCTGTCCGAGGCCAGCCCGGGCACCGCGGTGACGCTGCGGACGGCGAACTCGGCGGAGGTCGCCGGGCACGTCCTGGCCGGGGACGCCGACCTCGGCTTCGTCGAGGGCCCGTCCACCCCGCCCGGGCTGGCCGGCGCGGTGGTGGCGGCGGACCGGCTGGTGGTCGTGGTGGCGCCCGGCCACCCGTGGGCGCGCCGCCGCGCTCCGCTGACCGGGACCGAGCTGGCGGCCGTCCCGCTGGTGCTGCGCGAGCCCGGCTCGGGCACCCGGGAGGTGCTGGAGGCGGCCCTGAAGCCGTACGGGGGCGCGGCGCGGCCCCGGATGGAGCTGGCCTCGTCGACCGCGCTGAAGGCGGCGGCGATGACCGGGGCGGGGCCGGTCTGCCTGAGCGAGCTGGCCGTGGTGGAGGAGCTGGCCACCCGGCGGCTGGTCGAGGTGCCGCTGGTGGAGGAGCTGGACCTGCGGCGGCCGCTGCGCGCGGTCTGGCCGGCCGGGCAGCGGCCGAGCGGGCCGGCCCGGGAGCTGCTGGGGCTGACCCGGCGGCCCGTCGGGCGTCCGGCGGCACGTCGGCTTCCCCCGGCCTGAAGAAGCCCTGTCCGGGAAAGGTTGAGCGGAATAGACTCAACTTAGTGCATGCTGTACGTAGCAGTAGTGAAGGACGACCAGGGAGGACCCCCCAGCAGTGGACGCCAGCAAGTTCACCACCAAGACGCAGGACGCCCTGTCCGCCGCGATCCGGCAGGCGGGCACGGCCGGCAACCCGGACGTCAGGCCGGTGCACATCCTGATCGCCCTGCTGGAGCAGCCCGAGGGCATCGCCCGGCCCCTGCTGGAGGCGGTCGGCGCCGACGTCGCCCGGGTCGACGCCGAGGCCCGCCGCCAGGCGGCCGCGCTGCCCAGCGCGATGGGCTCGACGGTCTCCGCGCCGCAGCTCGCCCGGGACACCATCGCGGTGCTCACCGAGGCCGGCAAGCGCGCGAGCGACCTCGACGACCAGTACGTCTCCACCGAGCACCTGATGGTCGGCCTGGCCGCCGAGGGCGGCCAGGTGGCCGAGCTGCTGGTGCAGCAGGGCGCCACGCCGAAGGCGCTGCTCGCCGCGTTCAAGGACGTCCGGGGCAGCGGCCGGGTCACCTCGCCGGACCCGGAGGGCACCTACAAGGCGCTGGAGAAGTACGGCACCGACCTCACCCAGGCCGCCCGGGACGGCAAGCTCGACCCGGTGATCGGCCGCGACCACGAGATCCGCCGGGTGGTCCAGGTGCTCTCCCGCCGGACCAAGAACAACCCGGTGCTGATCGGCGAGCCCGGCGTCGGCAAGACCGCCGTGGTCGAGGGCCTGGCCCAGCGCATCGTGGCCGGCGACGTGCCGGAGTCGCTGCGCGGCAAGCGGCTGGTCTCGCTGGACCTCAGCGCGATGGTCGCGGGCGCCAAGTTCCGCGGCGAGTTCGAGGAGCGGCTGAAGGCCGTCCTGAACGACATCAAGGCCTCCGACGGCCAGGTCGTCACCTTCATCGACGAGCTGCACACCATGGTCGGCGCGGGCGCCGGCGGGGACTCCGCGATGGACGCGGGCAACATGCTCAAGCCGATGCTGGCCCGCGGCGAGCTGCGGATGGTCGGCGCCACCACGCTGGACGAGTACCGCGAGCGGATCGAGAAGGACCCGGCCCTGGAGCGCCGCTTCCAGCAGGTGCTGGTCGGCGAGCCCAGCGTGGAGGACTCGATCGCCATCCTGCGCGGCCTCAAGGGCCGGTACGAGGCGCACCACAAGGTGCAGATCTCGGACGCCGCCCTGGTCGCCGCGGCCACCCTGTCCAACCGCTACATCACCTCCCGTTTCCTGCCCGACAAGGCGATCGACCTGGTCGACGAGGCGGCCTCCCGGCTGCGGATGGAGATCGACTCCTCCCCGGTCGAGATCGACGAACTCCAGCGCTCGGTCGACCGGTTGCGGATGGAGGAGCTGGCCCTGGAGAAGGAGTCGGACCCCGCCTCGGTCGACCGGCTGGCCCGGCTGCGGCGCGACCTCGCCGACCGGAACGAGCAGTTGAGCGTGCTCACGGCGCGCTGGGAGCAGGAGAAGAAGAGCCTCAACCGGGTCGGCGAGCTCAAGGGGCGGCTGGACGACCTGCACGGCGCGCTCGAACGCGCCCAGCGCGACGGGGACTTCGAGCGGGCGTCCAAGCTGATGTACGCCGAGATCCCGGCCGCCGAGAAGGAGCTCACCGACGCCCAGGAGCGGGCCGCCGACCAGGACGCCTCCGCCTCGATGGTCAAGGAGGAGGTCGGCCCGGACGACGTGGCCGACGTGGTCGCCTCCTGGACGGGCATCCCGGCCGGCCGGCTGCTGGAGGGCGAGAGCGCCAAACTCCTGCGTATGGAGGAGGAGTTGGGCCGCCGCCTGATCGGCCAGAAGGAGGCCGTGCAGGCCGTCTCGGACGCGGTGCGGCGCACCCGCTCCGGCATCGCCGACCCGGACCGCCCGACCGGCTCCTTCCTCTTCCTCGGCCCGACCGGCGTCGGCAAGACCGAACTCGCCAAGGCCCTGGCCGACTTCCTGTTCGACGACGCCCGGGCCATGGTCCGGATCGACATGAGCGAGTACGGCGAGAAGCACTCGGTCTCCCGCCTGGTCGGTGCCCCGCCCGGGTACGTCGGCTACGAGGAGGGCGGCCAGCTCACCGAGGCGGTCCGCCGCCGCCCGTACAGCGTGGTGCTGCTGGACGAGGTGGAGAAGGCCCACCCGGAGGTCTTCGACGTCCTGCTCCAGGTGCTGGACGACGGGCGGCTCACCGACGGCCAGGGCCGCACGGTGGACTTCCGCAACGCCATCCTGATCCTCACCTCCAACCTGGGCTCGCAGTACCTCGTCGACCCGGCCACCCCGGAGGCCGAGAAGCGGGAGCTGGTGCTGGGCACCGTCCGGTCCGCGTTCAAGCCGGAGTTCCTCAACCGGCTGGACGACATCGTGGTCTTCGAGCCGCTGGGCACCGGCGAGCTGAGCCGGATCGTCGACCTCCAGGTGGCCCTCCTGGGCGAGCGGCTGCGGGAGCGGCGGCTCACCCTGGACGTCTCCGAGGCCGCCCGCGACTGGCTGGCGCTCACCGGCTACGACCCGGCGTACGGCGCCCGCCCGCTGCGCCGGCTGGTGCAGTCCGCGATCGGCGACCAGCTGGCCCGGGCGATCCTGTCCGGCGCGGTGCACGACGGGGACACCGTCGTGGTCGAGCGGGACGAGGAGGGCGACCGCCTCACCGTCCGCGGCCGGGGGCCGCTGGAGAAGTAGCACCGCCGGGCGTCCGGCGCACGGGCCGTTCCCTCCGCTCCGGCGGCGGGGGACGGCCCGTTCCGCGTCCCCGGCCCGTCTCGCGCCCCGGGCCGGACGCCGTCACTCCGCCGCCTGCCGCAGCAGCCGCCGCGTCCGGTCCCGCCGGCTGCGCGCCAGCCGGTGCAGTTCGGCCACCTGGGCGTCCGGCAGGTTCCAGGTCTGGGTCAGCAGCCGCAGCGTGGACACCCGCGGGCAGGACACCTCCCGTTCCAGGTCCCGGATCGACCGCACGCTCAGCCCGGTCGCCTCGCCCAGCTGCTCCTGCGTCATCCCCCGGTCCAGCCGGATGCTCCGCAGCAGCGCCCCGAGCGATGCGCCGTCCCCCGTCGCCGCTCCACCCACTCCTGTTCCCCCCTCAATTCCGGACAGTCCGCCTCAGGACAGCTCAACTCACCCGGCTGGGCCGGGATTTGACCGAAACGATTTCCGTCGCACGCTAACCGCATCCGGCCCGCGCGGCAGCCGAACCGGCGCGCCGGGCGCGTGACGTGGCTCACGCGCGCCCTCCGGACGGCCTCCAGCCCGCCCCGGACACCCTCCGTGACCGCCGCCCGCTCCACCCCCGCCGGAACCGCCGGGGAACACCCGGGGGAAGCCCGGGAAGAACCCGGGAAGGACACCCGGAACGACACCGCGAAGAACGCCGGACGAAGATCGACTCGCCCCTCGGCTGCCCCTGTGAGCGGAGCCCCGAATGAGGCAGGATGGGAGGTGGAAAGGGCGGCCTCTCATTGCCGGCCACCACGTGCACTGAGGAATGAGGACCCCCATGAGCATCGACCCGTCGTCCATCCCGTCCTTCGGCGTCCCCCAGGGCGGCCAGCCCGGCGGCCAGGGCGGGCGGCCGGCCGGCCCGCCGCCGATCATCGTCCCGGACCAGGGCCTGGTCACCCAGCTGCTGGACCAGATGCAGCTCAAGCACGTCGTGGACGAGGAGGGCGACCTCACCGCCCCCTGGGAGGGCTTCCGCGTCTACTACATGTTCCGCGGCGAGCAGAAGGAGCTCTTCGCGGTGCGCGCCTTCTACGACCGCGCGTACCCGCTGGAGAAGAAGGGCGAGATCCTCGACCTGATCGACGAGTGGAACCGCGAGACCCTCTGGCCCAAGGTCTACACCCACACCCACGAGGACGGCGTGGTCCGCCTGATCGGCGAGGCCCAGATGATCGTCGGCGCCGGCGTCAACCTGGACTACTTCGTCACCACCACCGCCAACTGGACCCAGGCCGCGGTCGGCTTCGAGCAGTGGATCGTCGAGCGCCTCGGCCTCCAGAACGAGATCGAGGGCGAGGACGGCGAGGGCGCCGAGGGCACCGACGAGGCCTGATCCCGCCCCGGCACCCCCCGCACCGCCCGTTCGGCCCGCCACCCGCCCCCGCGGCGGTGGCGGGCCGTTCTTGTCCCCGGCTCCCGGCTGACCCAGGATGGCCTGACAACGAGCCGTGAGGAGCCACCGATGGGTACCAGGCCACTGCTGAACCGCCGACTGGCCGGGATGGGCACGACGGTCTTCGCCGAGATGTCCGCCCTGGCCACGGCCACCGGTTCGATCAACCTCGGCCAGGGCTTCCCGGACACCGACGGGCCCGAGGAGGTCCGCGAGGCGGCCGTACGGGCCCTGCGCGAGGGCCGCGGCAACCAGTACCCGCCCGGCCCCGGCGTCCCCGAGCTGCGCACCGCGATCGCCGAGCACCAGCAGCGGTTCCACGGCCTCGCGTACGACCCGGACAGCGAGGTGCTGGTCACCGCCGGCGCCACCGAGGCCATCGCCGCCACCCTGCTGGCCCTCCTGGAGCCGGGCGACGAGGTGATCGCCTTCGAGCCGTTCTACGACTCGTACGCCGCCTGCATCGCGATGGCCGGCGCCACCCGGGTGCCGCTCACCCTGCGGGCCCCGTCCTTCCGCCCCGACCTGGACGAGCTGCGCTCGCTGATCACCCCGCGCACCCGGCTGCTGCTGATCAACACCCCGCACAACCCGACCGGCACCGTCCTCACCGCCGAGGAGCTCGCCGCCATCGCCGAACTCGCCGTCGAGCACGACCTGCTGGTCGCCACCGACGAGGTCTACGAGCACCTGGTGTTCGGCGCCGCCCACCACCCGATCGCCGCCCTGCCCGGCATGCGCGGACGCACCGTCAGCATCTCCTCGGCCGGCAAGACCTTCTCCTTCACCGGCTGGAAGGTCGGCTGGGTCACCGCGAGCCCGGACCTGGTGGCGGCCGTGCGCACCGCGAAGCAGTACCTCACCTACGTCAGCGCGGGCCCCTTCCAGTACGCCGTCGCCGAGGCCCTGCGGCTGCCGGACACGTACTTCGACACCCTCCGCGCCGACCTGCTGCGCAAGCGCGACCTGCTGGTCGACGGCCTCACCGCGGCCGGCTTCCGGGCCTTCACCCCCGAGGGCACGTACTTCGTCACCACCGACATCACCCCGCTCGGCGAGAAGGACGGCATCGAGTTCTGCCGTGCCCTGCCCGGCCGTTGCGGCGTCGTCGCCATCCCGAACGCGGTGTTCTACGACGACGTGGAGGCCGGCCGTAGCCTGGTCCGCTTCACTTTCTGCAAAAAGGACGAGGTCCTTCAGGAGGCCGTCGCCCGCCTGCGGCGCCTGTGAGGGGCCGCACGCCCCCTTTCACGCCCTTCTCCGCACCCTTCGAACAGGACTGCCCGCAGCCCGACACCAGTTCTGATGGATCATCAACTTCCTTGATCGGCTTGCTTGTTTGCCGCCACTGAGGCACGCTGGCCGACCTTCCGGGCACTCTCCCGCCGCCCTCCACGCCCCGCGCCTGGAGGGCGGCGGTGCGTGATGCGCCCGAACAGCGCACACCCGGCGCGCACGGCGCGCAATCCGGTGATAGGGGCGCGCGCTGTGCAGACTCGTACACGGGCTCGATCAGAGCCGGGAAGCAGGTGTGCTCGAAACGGTGAATGCTTGACAAAGTTGGGTAAATCACCGGCGGGCCCGACGTATTCGTGCTTCTCTGCTGCTGAATCTCCAGCCGGAATCCTTCCTTCCACGGTCGGCCGCGCCCAGGGCCGCACAGCCACGAACAGCCTCGCCATCGCCTAGGCCTACTCGGTGCTGCTCGGCGGGCGCGCACGGAGCTGAAACGCGGAGCCGAGCATGCTCACCACACTGCAGACCTCCTACACGGACACCCGCGCCGGTGACCTCGCCTGGTGCCTCGGCGGCGACCCGCTGCCCGCTCTCGCCGTCCGCGACCTGAGACTCGACGGAGGCGGCCGCCCGGGCGCGTCCGGCACCCTCCAGCTGCGCCTGCTGGGCGCCTCCCACCAGGTGGTGATCGACGCGGGCCCCGGCCGATGTCTGGAGACCGTCGCCTGCCTGCCCGGCCGCCGCACCCCGCTGCCGGCCCGGGTGGCCAAGCAGATCGGCGGCTGGGAGTACGAGTTCGCCGCCCGCATCGAGGCGCTGCCGCCGCACGACTTCGCGGCCCGCGCCCAGGAGCTGCTGGCCCTGGTCGAGGGGCACCCCCGGGGCCTCGCCGGGGTCTTCCCGGGCGACCCGAGCGCCTTCACCGCGCTGGTCACCCAGGGCGGCCCGGACCGGCTGCTGTGGCGCACCTGGCACGCCTACCCGCAGGAGGGGCAGCTGGTGTGCACCCGCTCCTCGCTGGTGGTGTCCGGGGCATGACCGCCCCCAAGTCCGGAGCGGAACACCGGTCCGGCCGTAGGCCGCCCAACCCGGGCCTACGAATCGTACGCAGGAACGATTCGTCAATTCGACGTCGCTCACTGTCCGTCGGATGGGCGCAGCCATCCGTCCCGCACGTCCCCTAGCGTTTGTTCGTGATCAACCATCCGGCCGGTCCGCCCGCACGCCCGCGAGTGGACCTCGACGACGGCACCCCACCCCGGCCCGGGCGAGCCCACGCCCCACTCCTGCCCGCCCGCCGTCGGCCCCGGCTGCGCTCCCGACCACGGTTCGCCCGCCTGACCGTCCTGCTGGCCGCGTTCGTCTGCGCGGCCTGCGGACTCGTCTACGAGCTCGAACTCGTGGCGCTCGGCGACTACCTGCTCGGGGACACGGTCACCCAAACCTCCGTCGTGCTCTCCGTCATGGTCTTCGCGATGGGCCTCGGCTCCCTCCTCGCCAAACGGCTCACCAGCCGGCCCGCCACCGCCTTCGCCCTGGTCGAGTGCGCGCTCGCGCTCACCGGCGGACTCTCCGTCCTCGCCCTCTACTCCTGCTGGGCCTGGATCGGCCGCTACCAGGCCGCCATGGTCGGCCTCACCTGCCTGATCGGCATCCTCATCGGCGCCGAGATCCCCCTGCTGATGACCCTCATCCAACGGATCCGGCGCGAGGACGCCGGACGGGCCGTCGCCGACCTGTTCGCCGCCGACTACGTGGGCGCCCTGATCGGCGGCCTCGCCTTCCCGTTCCTGATCCTGCCCGGCCTCGGGCCCGGCGACGGAGCACTGCTCACCGGCGCCGTCAACGCCGTCGCCGGGGCCGCCGTGGTGCTCTGGCTGTTCCGCGAGGAACCCGCCCCCCGGATACGACGGCTGCTCTGGGGCGGCTGCCTGCTGGTGCTCGCCGTGCTCGCGGCGGCCGCGGCCGGCTCCGACGCCGTCGAACGCGCCGCCCGGCACGCCCTCTACGGCGACCAGGTCCGCTACGCGACCCGCAGCCGGTACCAGGAGATCGTGCTCACCGGCCCCGCCGAAGGCCCGCTCCGGCTCTACCTCGACGGCCGGCTCGCGGTCTGCGGACCCGACGAGTACCGGGGCAGCGAGGGCCTCGTCCACCCCGCCATGGCGGCCGGCCCGGACGCCCGGGTCCTGCTGCTCGGCGGCGGCGACGGACTCGCCCTGCGGGAAGTGCTGCGGCACCGGGGCGTCCGCACCGTCCGGCTGGTCGACGCCGACCCCGCCCTCCCCCGGCTCGCCCGCACCGACCCCGGGCTCGCCGCCCTCGGCGGCCGCTCCCTGGACGACCCCCGGGTCCGCACCACCGCCGCCGACCCGATGGCCTGGCTGCGCGGCGCGGGCGCCCCCGGCGGGGACGGACCGTACGACGTGGTGCTCGCCGACCTCCCGGCACCGGCCGACGGCGGACCGGTCAAGTTCCACTCCCAGGAGTTCTACGGCCTCGCCACCCGGCTGCTCTCCCCCGGCGGCCGGATCGCCGTCCGCGCCGGGAGCGACCTGGACGGCCTCTGGCAGATCGAGTCCGGCCTGCGGACGACGGGCCTGCAGACCGCCCCGTACGCCGTCCCGGGCAGCGCCACCGCCGCCTGCCGCCCCGGCCCGCCCGACGGCGCCCAGAACTTCCTCCTCGCCGCCGCCACCCGGCCCCCGCTCACCCTCGCCCCCGACGCCCCGGCCCCCCGCGCCCTCACCCCCGACACCCTCCACGCCACCACCACCCGCCTCACCGCCCTCCGCCCCGCCCACCCCCCGGCCGCCCTCACCCTCCTCGGCCCCCGCTGAGGTCGCCGCTGAGGTCCCCGCTGAGCCGCGGCCTCAGCGGAGGCCTGGTGGGCGGGGCGGCCCCGGGCCCGGGGTGGCGAGATGGTGCGACGGCCAAGGGAACGGGTGGGGCGGGGAAAATCTGGTGGTGGTGGGTAGGGACCGGGCGGGGACCAGTCGGTAGGCTCCGTGGCATGGAGCATGAGGTTGTCGTCCCGATGTCCGCCGAGCTGGTGCGGCAGGCCTTGCAGGATCCGGCGCTGCTGGCGCGGAGCGTGCCGGGGCTGAGCACCGAGCCGGCCGCGGTCGGGTCCGGTGCGGCCGAGGAGATCGGCGGCCGGCTGAAGCTGCGGATCGGCGGCTCCACGATCACGTACAAGGGCGTGCTGTCGCTGATCGAGGGCCGGGAGGGCGTGCTGACCGTGCTCGCCGAGGGCGAGGAGGCCCGGGGCAGCGGTGAGGCGACCGCCACCGTCCGGGTCAGCGTCGTGGACGGCGCCGAGGAAGGCACCGCGGCGATCCGCTTCACCGGCGACCTGAGCGCCACCGGCCGGCTGACCGAGTTCGACGAGGAGACCCTCGACGCCACCGGCCGCCGTCTGCTGGACACGTTCGCCGCCGCGCTGGTCGCCCCGGAGGGCGAGCAGCCGCAGGACCAGGAGGGCTCGGAGGACCTGGAGGAGCAGGAGGACCAGGCCGCGGAGACCTCGACCGGCGCGGGTGTGGTCTTCATCGAGGAGCGCCAGGACCAGCCCGGCGACGACCTGGACGACGACCTCTCCGACCTGATCGCCTTCTCCGACGCCGACGCCGAGCGCTTCGGTCTGCCCACCGGCTCCGCCGACGACGACGAGGACGACGTCGATGGCGAGGGCGAGGACGCGGACGGCTCCGCCGAGCAGGACGGCGTCGCCGAGGAGCTGCCCGCCGAGCCGCTCTTCGCGTACGAGGACGAGCCGGTGCTCTCCGGCCCGGTGCGCCGCAGCATCGTCGGCCGGTCCGCCGAGGAGGTGGACCACGCCCCGCCGCGCGGCCCGTACGCCCCGGCGCTGCCCGCCCGCAGCGCGCGGGCCCGGGCGG
>NZ_LFVW01000922.1:0-3257 GCF_001182915.1 Kitasatospora sp. MY 5-36 | reverse complement strand
CGCGGCCGTGGCGGCCGCGCCGGACGTCGGGGCGGGGGCCGCCGGCGTCGGCTGCGCGGCGGGCAGGTTGACCGAGAGGCTGAGCGGGTCGAGGGCCGTGCCGGCCTGGTAGAAGCCGCCGAAGGCCTTCGCCCCGGCGTCGGTGAGGGTCGCCGGGACACCGCTCAGCGTCAGGGTGCCGGCCGCGCCGCGCAGGTCAACGCCGGCCAGCGAGAGGTCGGCCAGCTTGGCCTGGCTCGCGCTGCTGACCTGCCCGGTCTCCTTGGACTTGCTGCTGACGTCGGCGTACAGCCCGGCCGCGCCGCCCTGGACGGCCTTGAAGGTGAGCCGGCCGATGCTCAGGTCGAGCGCGTTGGAGCCGCCCTCCTGGTGCCCGGTGAACCGCACGCCGCCGGAGAAGGCGGCGGTCAGCGCGCCGGCCGCCGGATCGTACGTGCCGTTCGCCGAGTGGAACCGGAAGGTGCTGCCGCCGACCGTGGCCGCGCCGCCGGTCAGCCCCCAACTCCCCTTGGCGATGGGCCCGGTGACGTAGGTCAGGAAGGACTGCTTGATGCCCCAGTCCAGCCGTCCGCCGGAGACCCTGCCTTCGGCGGCGGCCGCCGGCCCCGGCGACAGGCCCACGGCCAGCAGGGCGGCGAGGGAGGCCACCAGGGCGGCGGCCAGACGGCGGAGCCGGCTGGACAGGGGCACGGCGAATCACTCCTCAGGAGGCATGGGGGGATGCCGCAAAGGGGGCCCGGTGGGCACCACCCCCTTGCGAAACTCAGGTAAGGCTAACCTAATATATGAGTCAAGAGCCCCGCCGCCCCCTCCCCCGGCGGCGGGGCGCCACAGGCACCAACTCCCGGTGAAGGGAACCAGGTTGAGCAGCGTTACGATCCGATCCGGGGCGGCCCGCGGGCCCGTCCTCCTGCTGCTCGCCCTCGGCCTGCTGCTCGCCCTCACCGCCTGCGGCGCCGCGAGCGGAACGGCCGGGGCAGCGGGGGCGGCCGTCTCCCGCACCCCCGACGCCGTCGAACCGCTGCCCGGCGAGCCCGTCCCCCGGCTCCCGGCCACCACCGCCTCCGCCGACGGCCGCCAGGTCACCGTCACCAGCGCCGAACGGGTCATCCCGCTCAACGGCAGCCTCGCCGAGCTGGTGTTCAGCCTCGGCCTCGGCCCCAAGGTGGTCG
Organism: Kitasatospora sp. MY 5-36; assembly: GCF_001182915.1. NCBI lineage: Bacteria > Bacillati > Actinomycetota > Actinomycetes > Kitasatosporales > Streptomycetaceae > Kitasatospora > Kitasatospora sp. MY 5-36. The sequence continues at coordinate 2,085 of NZ_LFVW01000922.1, read as the reverse complement.
CCCGGGACGTCTCCACCACCTTCGAACAGGCCGCCGCCCTGCCGGTGATCACCCAGGCCCACGACGTCTCCGCCGAGGGCGTGCTCTCACTGCACCCCACTGTCGTCCTCGCCGACCGCTCCACCGGCCCGGCCGAGGCGATCGCGCAGATCCGGGCGGCCGGCGTCCCGCTGATCGTCCTGGACGACGCCAAGCGGCTGGCCGACGTCGGACCGCGCATCGACACCGTCGCCGCCGCACTCGGCGTCCCGGACGCCGGACGGCAGCTCAAGGAGCGCACCGAGCAGCGGATCGACCAGGCCATGGCCGCCGTCCCGGCCGACGGCCGGCACCCCCGGGTCGCCTTCCTCTACCTGCGCGGCAGCGCCTCCGTCTACCTGCTCGGCGGCCCCGGCTCCGGCGCCGGCTCGCTGATCGAGGCGGTCGGCGGCGAGGACGCCGGCACCGCCGCCGGCCTCACCAACGACTTCGTCCCGCTCACCAGCGAGGCCCTGGTCAAGGCCGCACCCGACGCGATCCTGGTGATGAGCAAGGGGCTCGACTCGGTCGGCGGAACGGACGGCCTGCTCAAGCTGCCCGGCGTCGCCCAGACCCCGGCCGGGCTCGACCGCCGGATCGTCTCGATCGAGGACGGCCAGCTGCTCAGCTACGGCCCGCGCACCCCGCAGGTCCTGCGCGGGATCACCGCCCAGCTCTACCCGGCGGACGCCAAGTGACCACCGCCGCACGGGAGGAGACCTCCCGCGAGGCGCCCGGGGAGAGCGCCGCACCGACCGCCGGCCGGACCGCCCTGCTCACCGCCGGACTCGCCGCCGCCCTGCTCCTCTGCGCCCTCCTCGCGGCCGGCGTCGGCGCCTACCGCATCCCGCTCGGCGACATCCTCGCCTCCACCGCCCACCGCCTCGGCCTCGGCGGCCACGCCCTGGACCGGGTGCCCGAGTCCGTGCTGTGGAACGTCCGGCTGCCCCGGGTGGTGCTCGCCCTGCTGGTCGGCGGCTCGCTCGGCTGCGCCGGGGCACTGATGCAGGGCGTGTTCGGCAACCCGCTCGCCGAGCCCGCCGTGATCGGGGTCTCCTCCGGCAGCGCGGTCGGCACGGTGGCCTGCATCGTGCTCGGCCTGAACACCCTGGGCGGTTGGACGGCCCCCGTCTTCGCCTTCGCCGGCGGCCTGCTGACGGTCGTCGCGGTGTACGCGATGTCCCGCTCCGGCGGGCGCACCGAGGTGGTCACGCTGATCCTCACCGGCGTCGCCGTGAACGCCTTCTGCGGCGCGCTGATCGGCATCCTGCTGTTCATCGCCGACCCCGCCGCGATCAGCCAGGTCACCTTCTGGCAGCTCGGCTCGCTCTCCCAGGCCACCTGGGGCAAGGTGCTCGCCGTCCTGCCGTTCGCGCTGGCCGGCCTGGCCGTCGCCCCGCTGTACGCCCGCAGGCTGGACCTGCTGGCGCTCGGCGAGCGCCCGGCCCGCCACCTCGGGGTGGACGTCGAGCGGATGCGGCTGGCGCTGATCACCCTCGTCGCCCTGCTCACCGCGGCGGCCGTGGCGGTCAGCGGCATCGTCGGCTTCGTCGGCCTGGTCGTCCCGCACCTGCTGCGGATGCTCACCGGGCCCGGCCACCGCTTCCTGCTGCCCGCCTCGGCACTCGGCGGCGCACTGGTGCTGGTGGCCGCCGACCTCGCCTCCCGCACCGTCGCCGAGCCCGCCGAGATCCCGCTCGGGGTGGTCACCGCACTGATCGGCAGCCCGTTCTTCTTCTGGCTGCTGCGCCGGACCAGGACCAGGCAGGGAGGCTGGGCGTGAGACTGCGACGCCACCGGGAGATCCCCGAACGACCGGAGCCCGGAAGCGAGTTGCTCGCCGCCGAGGGCGTCCGGCTGAGCCTCGGCGGGCGCCCGCTGCTGGACGGCGCCGCCGTCCGGGTCGCGGCCGGCGAACTGGTCGCGCTGCTCGGGCCGAACGGCGCCGGCAAGTCCACCCTGCTGTCCGTACTGGCCGGCGACGTCCGGCCGGACGTCGGGTCGGTCACCCTGCGCGGCCGCCCGCCGGCCGACTACGGCGCCGCCGAACTCGCCCTGCACCGCGCC
>NZ_LFVW01000921.1:0-3261 GCF_001182915.1 Kitasatospora sp. MY 5-36 | reverse complement strand
GACCAGAACGATCCCACGAAGAAAGGTATGGATCGTCATGGGCCGAGTCTGCCACGGCGTCGTGCCGGTACCCACGACAGCGCGGTGCACCGGTTTTCCCCCCGCATTGCTCACCTTCTGGCGAAGAATTACCTCCCCATTACGTCATTGGCGAAGGTATTCGGCCAACTTGTTGCACAAAGGGTGACGCGTTCAGACCAAAAATGACACTGTTCCTTCCCATCTCATTCGAACCACCAGCTCTACCGGGCGGCGTCACCCCAGGCCGCCCGGCTGACTCCGGCCCCCCGAACCCGGGCCGTCGCAGAAGGAGTTCCGTGTGACTCGATCCCCCCGAAAGTCCACCGCCGCGGGCGCGTTGCTAGTCGGCGCCGCGATGGTCGTGGCCGCTCTGACGCCCGGCGTCGCCGCCGCCGACACTCCTGCCGGGACTCCCGCCGAGGCCCCCGCCGGGGTCCAGGCCTTCGCCGGCGCGATGCCGGTGCAGCTGTCGCCCGAGCAGCGCGGCGAGCTGCTGGCCTCCGCGGACGCGTCCCTGGCGAAGACCGCGAGGTCGCTGAACCTGGACGCGAAGGAGGCGCTGGTCGTCAAGGGCGTCACCAAGGACGCGGACGGCAGCCTGCACACCCGCTACGAGCGGACCTTCGACGGACTCCCGGTGCTCGGCGGCGACCTGGTCGTCCACACCGCCCCCGACGGCTCCACCAGGGGCGTCACCAAGGCCACCGAGGCGGACATCGCCGTCGACACCACTCCCAAGGAGAGCGCCGACGCGGCGAAGGGCCTCGCGCTCGACAGCGCCGGGAGCGCGAAGGTCACGGAGGCGGCGGCCGACGACGCCCGCAAGGTGGTCTGGGCCGCGTCCGGCACCCCGCGGCTCGCCTGGGAGACAGTGGTCACCGGCACGCAGGAGGACGGCACGCCGTCCGAACTGCACGTCATCACCGACGCCGACACGGGCAAGAAGATCTTCGAGTACCAGGGCATCGAGACCGGCGTCGGCACCAGCAAGTACTCGGGCCAGGTCACCATCGGCACCTCGGCGGTCGCCGGCGGCTTCGCGATGACCGACAACACCCGCGGCGGCCACAGCACCTACGACCTGAACGGCACCAGCGGCACCAGGACGCTGTTCACCAACCCGACCGACACCTGGGGCGACGGCACCGTCGCCAACCGGCAGACCGCGGCCGTCGACGCCGCCTACGGCGCCCAACTCACCTGGGACTACTACAAGAACGTCCACGGCCGCAACGGCATCAAGGACGACGGCGTAGGCGCCTACACCCGGGTCCACTACGGCAAGAACTACGTCAACGCGTTCTGGTCCGACGCCTGCTTCTGCATGACCTACGGCGACGGCGCGGGCAACGTCAAGCCGCTGACCTCGATCGACGTCGGCGCCCACGAGATGACCCACGGCGTCACCTCCGCCACCGCGAAGCTGGTCTACAGCGGCGAGTCCGGCGGCCTCAACGAGGCCACCTCCGACATCATGGCCGCCGCGATCGAGTTCTGGGCCGACAACCCCGAGGACAAGGGCGACTACCTGGTCGGCGAGAAGATCGACATCCGGGGCGACGGCAGCCCGCTGCGCTACATGGACAAGCCCTCCAAGGATGGCCGCTCCAGGGACTACTGGTCGGCCGACGTCGGCTCCGTCGACGTCCACTACTCCTCCGGCCCGGCCAACCACTGGTTCTATCTGGCCTCCGAGGGCAGCGGCGCCAAGACCGTCAACGGCGTGGCCTACGACTCCCCGACCTCCGACGGCCTGCCGGTGACCGGCATCGGCCGGGACGCGGCGGCCAAGATCTGGTACCGGGCGCTCACCACCTACATGACCTCGTCGACCAACTACGCGGCCGCCCGCACCGCCACCCTCCAGGCCGCCGCCGACCTGTACGGGAAGAACAGCACGACGTACCAGAACACCGCCAACGCCTGGGCGGCCATCAACGTCGGCCCGCGCGTCGTCGACGGCCTCCTGCTGGAGCCCGTCACCAACCAGATCACCGCGATCGGCACCTCCGCCGACCTCGGGATCGAGGCCTCGAACCTCAACCCCGGCATCGTCACCTACCACGCGACCGGCCTCCCCCTGGGCCTGACGCTCCACCCGGTCACCGGCCGTGTCACCGGCGTCCCGGCCCTCCCGGGCACCTACACGGTCACCGTGACCGCCCAGAGCTCCCACCGCGGCAGGACGTCGACGACGTTCACCTGGCGGGTCTCCCCGGGCATCTTCACGAACAGCACCTCCCTGCCGATCCCGGACGGCGGCCCGGCGGTCTTCTCCGACATCGTCGTCGACCGGCTCCAGGGCCAGGCGCCGAGCGACCTCAAGGTGAGCGTGGACATCAAGCACACCTGGCGCGGCGACCTGGTCATCGACCTGGTCGGCCCGGACGGCACGGTGTACTCGCTGAAGAAGGGCAGCTTCAGCGACTCGGGCGAGAACGTCATCGAGACCTACACGGTGGACGCCTCCGCCCAGCCCGCCAAGGGCACCTGGCGCCTCCGCATGCAGGACACGTACCGCGGCGACTCCGGCCACCTCGACGGCTGGAAGCTCATCTTCTGACCGCCCCCGCACTGAGCACGGCCCCCTGAGCACGGCCCCCTGAGGTGATCCGGTCGGCGAGAGCACGTCCTCGCCGACCGGATCACCTCTTGCACGTGCGGCACGGACCGCCACCCACGAGCGGTCCGGGTCGGCGGGTCAGCCGGTTGGCGGGCCTGGGGTCAGCGGGCCAGGAGGAACTTGGTGGTCGGCACGTTTCGGACGGTGGCACAGTCCAGGTTCGACGTGGTGGCGCTGTAGGTGAAGCCGCTCGGGACGCTGCACGCCCACATGCCGCTGACCGGGACGCGCAGGTGGAAGGTGGTGGACGGGACGCCCTGGGTCAGGCTGCACGTGGTGGACGAGCCGGCGGCGTCGTAGGTGAAGCCCGGGGCGGTCGAGCAGGCGGTGAGGCCGTCGACGGGCGTGCGCAGGTGGTACTGCGGCGAGTTCCAGCTGCCGCCGCCGCTACACGTCCGGCTGAAGACGACCCCCTCGTAGACGTAGCCGGAGGGGACGGAGCAGGCCCAGGTGTCGTCGAGCCCCGTGGTGGCGGCGGTGGCCGGTGCCGCGGTGACGGCCCCGGTGAGCAGCAGGGTGAGCGCGGCGAAGGCGGCGAGCAGCGCGGTGCGTGCGGTACGTACGGTTCGTGCGACGGACATGTCTTCCATACCTTTCTTCGTGGGATCGTTCTGGTC
>NZ_LFVW01000920.1:0-3298 GCF_001182915.1 Kitasatospora sp. MY 5-36 | reverse complement strand
CCTGCGGGGCGGCCGGCTGGACGGCCTGCGGTGCCTGCTGCGGGTGCGGGGGCTGCTGGGCGTGGGCCTCGGCGGCCGGGGCGATGGCCGCGGCGACGCGGTTCTCCTGCGGGGCCACCCCCGGCGTCTCCTGCTCCGCCGGCACCTCCTTGACGTCGCGCGCCCGGCCGTCGTCGTCGAGCCGGTCGAGCAGCGCCGGGTCCAGCGGCACGCCGAACTTGGCGAGCTTGAGCGGCAGCAGCGCCTGGATCGGTGCCGAGCGGCGCCAGCCGCGGCCGTACCGGAAGCGCAGCTGCGCCCGGTAGACCAGGCGGTTCTGCTCCAGCCGGATGACCTCGTCGTAGGAGCGGAGCTCCCAGAGCTTCATCCGCCGCCAGAGCCGGAAGGTCGGTACCGGGGAGAGGAGCCAGCGCATCACCCGGACCGACTCCATGTGGCGGTCCGCGGTGATCGCCGCGATCCGGCCGACCGCGTGCCGCGAGGCCTCGACCACGACGACGAAGAGCACCGGGATGACGGCGTGCATCCCCATGCCCAGCGGGTCGCCCCAGGAGGCGGCCGCGTTGAAGGCGATGGTGGCGACGGTCAGCAGCCACGCGGTCTGCCGCAGCATCGGGAAGGGTATCCGCAGCCAGGTCAGCACCAGGTCGAGCGCGAGGAGCACGACGATGCCGGCGTCCACACCGATCGGGAAGGCGTAGGAGAAGGCGCCAAAACCCTTCTGCTCGGCCAGGTCGCGCACCGCGTTGTACGAACCCGCGAAGCCGATGCCCGAGATGATGAAGGCACCGGCCGCGACCAGGCCGAGCAGGCCCCGATGGGCCTTGGTGAGCGTTGGGCGTGCCATTACGTCTATCAACCCCTGGATGTCGGCTGCTGCCGTACGCTGCCTCGGCTGCCGGGTCCCGTTTGGTCGGGCCGCCGGACTCCGTTGGTCGGGCCGCCGGACGGCTGGGCAACCTCCGGGCTCGGCTCACCGGAGTTTACTCGTACAGGTGTTTAGCGTGCCCACAGCCTGGGGTGTCACAGTGCGGCGGCCCGACACCCGGCCCCCGGCACCACGCGGGGTCGGAGCGGAGGCGCCGCCGGATCGTCAGCCGGTCTGCCCCGCCGTGCCGTTGAGGTAGGTCAGCACCGCCAGCACCCGGCGGTTGGCGTCCTCGTCGGGGGCGAGTTCGAGCTTGCCGAAGATGTTGGCGATGTGCTTGGCCACCGCGCCGTCGCTCACCGAGAGGCGGGCGGCGATCGCCGAGTTGGAACAGCCCTCGGCCATCAGCTCCAGCACCTCGCGCTCGCGCGGGGAGAGCCGCAGCAGCGGACCGGGCCGGCGCGAGGTGGTCTGCATCAGCTTGGCGATCACGTCCGGGTCCATCGCCGTACCGCCCGCCGCCACCCGGCGGACCGCGTCGATGAACTGCCCGGCGTTGAACACCCGGTCCTTCAGGAGGTAGCCGATCCCCCCGGTGCCGTCGGCCAGCAACTCCCGCGCGTAGAGCTGCTGGACGTGCTGCGACAGCACCAGCACCGGCAGGCCCGCGATCTCCCGACGGGCCTTGAGCGCCGCCTGCAGGCCCTCGTCGGTGAGCGTCGGGGGCAGCCGGACGTCGACCACGGCCACGTCCGGCCGGTGGGTCAGCAGCGCGTCCAACAGCTCGGGCCCGGTCTCCACCGCCGCGGCGATGGTGAAACCGTGCGCTTCCAGCAGCCGGATCAGGCCTTCGCGAAGGAGGTAGAGGTCCTCGGCGAGGACAACTCGCACGGCAACTCCAAGGTGATGGTGGTGGGTCCGCCCGACGTGCTGTCGATGGAGAGGACACCGTCGAAGGTACCCAATCGCTTCTCGATCCCGCGCAGTCCGGTCCCCCGCGAAGGGTCCGCCACCCCCACCCCGTCGTCCGTCACCGTGACCCGCAGGAAGCCGGCCCGGTAGAGGATGTCCACCCACACCTGCTCCGCCTCCGAGTGCTTGGCCGCGTTGGCCAGCAGCTCGCAGATGCTGAAGTACACGGCGGCCTCCACCGGCGCCAGCGGCCGGTCCGGCAGGCTCACGCACACCTCGGTCGGCAGGGCGCTGTCCAGCGCCAGCGCCCGGACGGCGTCGCCCAGCCCGCGCTCGGCGAGCACCGGCGGGTGGATGCCGCGCACCAGGTCCCGCAGCTCCTGGAGGGCCCGGGCCGAGGACTGGCGGGCCTCGGCGAGGAGCTCCCGCGCGGCCTCCTGGTCGGTGTCCATCAGGTGCTCGATGGTGCCCAGCGTCATCCCGATCGCGACCAGTCGCGCCTGGGCGCCGTCGTGCAGGTCCCGCTCGATCCTCCGCAGCTCGGCGGCCTGGTTGCCGACCGCGTCCGCCCGGGTCTCGGTCAACTCGGCCACCCGCCTGGTCAGCTGGGCGTTCGTCGCCCGGCCGTCCTGGTCCAGCACCCGGCGGGCGGCCTCCACGTACCCCCGCACCGCGTACGGTGCCGCGAGTATGCCCGCGACGATCATGGCGGCCCCGAGCACGGCGCTCAGCAGGACGGCCACCATCCGGCTGCTCAACGGGCCGAACCCGTCCGCCGGCACCGGCCCGGCCAGGATGTAGGCGACGCCCAGCCCGAGCAGGACGGCCACCGGGCCGGCGAGGGCCACCACGAGGAACGGGTTCGCCAGCAGCCAGAGCAGCTCGGCGCGGGTGGTCCGGTCCCGCAGGCCCCAGTGGACCACCTGGACGTACTTCGCCACCGTCCGCGACCGGTGGTAGGTGTAGCCCGTCCACCAGTGCCCCCGGCCGTCCAACTCCAGCTCCGGCCGGGGCTCGTAGACCGCCGGCAGCCGGATGCCGAACCAGCGCTCCAGCTGGCCGCGGGTGCGGTTCGCGGTACGGCGGATGCTGGCCGCGGCCACCACGGCGCCGACGGTCGCTGCCACCAGGAGCGAGAGGAAGACGCCCAGGTCGTACGACTGCAGGAGCCGGGCCGTGACCGCCCCCGAGCAGATCGCCGCGCCCACCGGCAGCACCACGCCCGGCACCGCGGCCAACACCACCACACCGAGCCGCGCCAGCCCCTCACCGCCGGCCTTGAAGGCCGCCTGGGCCTGAGCACGTACGGACGCGCCGCTCGTACGACTCACTGTTGTCACGGGAAGCTCCTGATGCCGGTACCGATCGTCCTCCATCAGTCTTCACGAACCGTCCATCACCCACACTGGCCATGGCACCCCAAAACCGAGGTAGACCTAGGACCACCTGTGAGTGGAGGAAGTGACACCGACCGATGAGACAGTCTGAAAACGCGAAGAACCCCCATCCGGGACCCGG
>NZ_LFVW01000919.1:0-3317 GCF_001182915.1 Kitasatospora sp. MY 5-36 | reverse complement strand
GGCCCGACGCCCGCTCCGGACCGCTGCGCGGGCGCCGGCACCGAGGCGCCCGCCTGCTGCTCCGGCGTCACCTGCCGGTCGTCCTGGGCGCCCTGGGCGGCCTCGGTGCCCTCGGCGCCGTCCGGTCGGCCGTTGACGGTCCGCGCGGTCTCCGGTCTGGATGCCTCGGCGGCCGGACGCGGCGCGAGGGAGGGCGACAGCGCCATCCCTCCCGTGGTCCGGAACAGCTCGTCGGCACCCGGGAGACTCACTCGGCGGGGCGGCACCGGTCGAGCACCTCCCTGGCGAGCTGGCGGTAGGCGGCGGCACCGACCGAGTTGGTCGCGTACGTCGTGATGGGCTCGCCGGCGACGGTGGTCTCCGGGAAGCGCACGGTCCGCCCGATGACGGTGTGGAAGACGTGCTCGCCGAACGCCTCGACGACGCGTGCCAGCACCTCGCGGCTGTGCACGGTGCGCGAGTCGTACATGGTGGCCAGGATGCCGTCCAGGCGCAGGTCGGGGTTGAGCCGCTCGCAGACCTTCTCGATGGTCTCGGTCAGCAGCGCGACACCGCGCAGCGCGAAGAACTCGCACTCCAGCGGGACGATCACGCTGTGAGCGGCCGTCAGCGCATTGACCGTCAGCAGGCCCAGCGAGGGCTGGCAGTCGATGATGACGTAGTCGTAGTCGGGCAGCAGCGGCTTCAGGGCGCGCGCCAGCGCGGACTCCCGGGCCACCTCGCTGACCAGCTGCACCTCGGCGGCGGAGAGGTCGATGTTGGACGGCAGCAGGTCCATCCCCGGGACCGCCGTCTTCAGCAGCACCTCGTCGGCCGTCAGGCCCCGCTCCATGAGCAGGTTGTAGACGGTGACGTCGAGCTCCATCGGGTTGACGCCGAGGCCGACCGAGAGCGCGCCCTGCGGGTCGAAGTCGACGAGCAGCACCCGGCGGCCGTACTCGGCCAGCGCCGCGCCCAGGTTGATGGTCGACGTGGTCTTGCCGACGCCGCCCTTCTGGTTGCACATGGCGATGATCTGGGCGGGGCCGTGCTCGGCGACCGGCGCGGGGATCGGGAAGTACGGCAGCGGACGGCCGGTCGGGCCGACCCGCTCGCGGCGCTGGCGCGCGGCGTCGGGGGCCAGCGTGGCGGCGTACTCCGGGTCCGGCTCGTACTCGGCGTCCGGGTCGTCGTAGGCGCCGTAGGCGAACTCGCCGTAGGCCAGGCCGTAGGCCGCCAAGTCGGCGTCGTGATCGGTCACCGTGGTCACCTGTGCTGTGTTCTGGCGTGCTTCGAAAGTACGGAGTGCGACCGAGCCGACCTCGGCCGAGCCCACGGAGGGCTGCCGGGCCCCGGGCTCCTCACTCGGCTGGCCGGCGGTGAGCGCCGCCAGTCCTGGCTGACCACCCCCGGGAGCAATTGTCGACTCATTCACAAGTCGTCTTACCTCCTTGGGCATCCAGGACTCTATGTCGATTCGTCAGCGTGGCAGCATGCCGACGGTTTGCGACTCTAGGCCGTTCAAGGCGTTCGCAGCAACACAATCCACGGTAGTGGGCAGGATGTGTCGACTATCGAGCGGGCTGCTGTCAAGGGATGAGCGGGTCACCGGCCCCAACGTTTCTGCGGGCGGGTGACGTGACCGACAGATATTGACGACAGAGCGACCTACCCGATCCACCCGCCGTTCACGGGCACGGCGAAGCCCCCGGCCCGAAGGGATCGGGTCGGGGGCGAACGACCGCCGGGCGGTCAGGGGGTTCAGGCGAGCACGCTCTCCAGGGAGACCGACTCCAGGCCGAAGGCCTCGGCCACGGCCGGGAAGGTGATCTGGCCCTCGTGCACGTTCAGGCCCTTGGCGAGCGCGGCGTCGCGGCGCAGCGCGTCCTTCCAGCCGCGGTTGGCCAGCTCCAGCACGTACGGCATGGTGGCGTTGGTCAGCGCGTAGGTGGAGGTGTTCGGGACGGCGCCCGGCATGTTGGCCACGCAGTAGAAGACCGAGTTGTGGACCTTGAAGGTCGGGTCGTCGTGCGTGGTGGCGTGCGAGTCCTCGAAGCAGCCGCCCTGGTCGATGGCGATGTCGACGAGCACGGAGCCCGGCTTCATGCGGGAGACCAGCTCGTTGGTGACCAGCTTCGGGGCCTTGGCGCCCGGGATCAGCACGGCGCCGACCACCAGGTCGGCCTCCAGGACGGCCTTCTCCAGCTCGAAGGAGTTCGAGACGATGGTCTTGACCTTGGTGCCGAAGATGCGGTCGGCCTCGCGCAGCTTGTTGATGTCGCGGTCCAGCAGGGTCACCTCGTAACCCATGCCGACGGCGATGGTGGCCGCGTGCCAGCCGGAGACGCCGCCACCGATGACGACGGCCTTGGCCGGGTGGGTGCCGGGCACGCCGCCCGGCAGGGTGCCGCGGCCGCCGGCCGGACGCATCAGGTGGTACGAGCCGACCTGCGGGGCCAGACGGCCCGCGACCTCGGACATCGGGGCGAGCAGCGGCAGCGCGCCGTTCGACAGCTGCACGGTCTCGTACGCGATGGCGGTGGTGCCCGAGGCGATCAGCGCGTCGGTGCCGGCCCGGTCGGCCGCCAGGTGGAGGTACGTGAAGAGGGTCTGGCCCTTGCGCAGCCGGTGGTACTCGGAGGCGATGGGCTCCTTGACCTTCAGCAGCAGGTCGGCGGTGGCCCACACCTCGTCGGCGGTGGGGAGGATGGTGGCGCCGGCGGCCACGTACTCCTCGTTCGGGATCGAGGAGCCGACACCGGCGTTGTCCTCGATGTAGACCTCGTGTCCGTTGCGGACCAGCTCATGCACGCCGGCGGGCGTGATGGCCACGCGGTACTCGTGGTTCTTGACCTCGCGGGGGATGCCGACCTTCACGGCTAAACACGTCCTCTTGCCATGGGGGTCCCGACCGGAGAAGACCGGTGGGCGACGCGCACGTGGGGAAGCCTCCGGGACAGCCCGGGGCCGGGATCGCTGCGCGACTGAGTTCGAGTGTAATGAAGCCCAGGCGGCGTGTCAGCCTTCCAAAGTGAATAAATTTTCCGAACACATTGGCAGATTCGTAGGCTTCCCCTGCGACTTACCCACCAAAGACGTCGTAACCGGGCACTTCCGACAATACCTCCGAAAGGCCCATCACCACCCGGCGTCGACGCGTTCCCGCAGGTCCGCGAGGGCGCCCCCGACGGCCTCCAGGCCCCGCTCGTCGCCCAGCCGGCGCAGCACCGCGAGCGCGGCCCGGTACTCCCGGTCGGCCTCGTCGAAGCGGCGCTGCGCGGTGTGCGCCTCGGCCACCCGGGCGAGCAGCCGGGCCTCGGCCGCGTGGTCCCCGAGCG
>NZ_LFVW01000918.1:0-3336 GCF_001182915.1 Kitasatospora sp. MY 5-36 | reverse complement strand
CTTGGCGATGTCGACGATCGGGCCGGAGACGCCCGGGACCGGCCGCGCCTGGGTCGAGGACGAGGTGTCGGCCCTGCCCGAGGAGCAGCGCCCGGCGGGCCGGCTGGCGCTGCTGGTCGCCAAGGCCTCGTACCGGGTCGACGACGGTCTCGTCGCCGAGTTCCGGCGCGGCCGGCCCGGCGACGCCGCGCTGGTCGAGCTCGCCTCCTGGGCCGCCCTGGCGGCGGCCCGGGAGCTGGGCGCCAGGCTGGGGGAGCGCGCTCTGACGGGCGGTCACGGCTGACACCGAAGCCGCCCGCGGCACTCCGGACGCACCGAGGCCCCCGCCCCGCGGCGGGGGCCCCGGTGCGTTCACGGCCGTCGGCTCCGGTGCGCCGCGCGGAATATCACGGCGTTATGGAATGCGAACGCGGGGAAATAACGCCGTTATTGAAAGAGCGTGACCCGCGCGGGTGGTAAAGCAAACTCGGAGAAGGCATTTTCCCGGCCTTGGTCGCACGCTTGACCGATGGGTGGACTGCCGGGTTGGCGAAGGGATTCGCCGTCAATTCATCTCCATGGGTGGTGGATACATGAGCAGTGAACGGATCGCAATCGTGGGAATCGGCCTCCGCTATCCGGACGCCAATTCCCCGGGCGAGTTGTGGGACAACGTACTGGGCGGCCGCCGGGCCTTCCGGAGGCTGCCGGACGAGCGGATGAACCAGGCGGACTACTGGTCGGCGGACCGCACCGCGCCCGACCGGTACTACGCGACCAAGGCCGCCGTCCTCCGGGACTACAGCTTCGACCGGGTCGGGTACAGCGTCGCCGGCAGCACGTACCGGGCGACCGACCTGACGCACTGGCTGGCCCTCGACGTGGCCGCCGAGGCGCTCGCCGACGCCGGGTTCCCGGACGGCGCGGGCCTGCCGCGGCAGGCCACCGGCGTGGTGGTCGGCAACAGCCTCACCGGGGAGTTCTCGCGCGCCAACACCATGCGGCTGCGCTGGCCCTACGTGCGCCGGACGGTGGCCGCCGCCCTGGCGGGCAAGGGCTGGCCCGAGGGCGACGTCGCCGCCTTCCTCGGGGAGCTGGAGCCGCAGTACAAGGCGCCCTTCCCGCCGATCGACGAGGACTCGCTGGCGGGCGGCCTCGCCAACACCATCGCCGGGCGGATCTGCAACCACTTCGACCTGCGCGGAGGCGGGTACACCGTCGACGGCGCCTGCTCCTCCTCCCTGCTGTCCGTGGTCACGGCCGCCGGGGCGCTCTGCGACGGCGACCTGGACGTGGCCGTCGCCGGCGGGGTCGACCTGTCCATCGACCCGTTCGAGGTGATCGGCTTCGCCAAGACCGGCGCGCTGGCCACCGGGGAGATGAAGGTCTACGACCGGGACTCCAACGGCTTCTGGCCCGGCGAGGGCTCCGGCATGCTGGTGCTGATGCGCGAGCGGGACGCGGTGGCGCAGGGGCGGCGGATCTACGCGAGCATCAGCGGCTGGGGGGTCTCCTCGGACGGCAGGGGCGGCATCACCCGGCCCGAGGCGGGCGGCCACCGGCTGGCACTGGACCGCGCCTACCGGCGGGCGGGCTACGGGGTCGAGACGGTCTCGTACTTCGAGGGCCACGGTACCGGCACGGCCCTCGGCGACGCGACCGAGATCGAGGCACTGTCCTCCGCGCGCCGCGCCGCGGACCCGACGGCCCGACCGGCCGCGCTCGGGACGGTCAAGGGGAACTTCGGGCACACCAAGGCCGCGGCGGGCGTGGCCGGCCTGATCAAGGCCGCCCTCGCCGTGCACCACCAGGTGATCCCCCCGGCGACCGGCCACCACGACCCGCACCCCGGCCTGCTCGGCGAGACGGCGGCCATGTACGTGCCGGGCCGGGCCGAGCTCTGGCCGGCCGACCAGCCGGTCCGGGCGGGCGTGTCGGCCATGGGCTTCGGCGGGATCAACACCCACGTCGCGGTCGCCGAGGGCCCCGGCCGCACCCGGCGCGAGGCGCTCGACGAGCGCACCACCCGGCTGGTCGCCGGACGCCAGGACGCCGAACTGCTGCTGCTGGACGGCGCGGACCCGGCCGCGCTGCGCGCGGAGCTGGGCCCACTGCTCGACCTGGTGCCCCGACTGGCCCAGGCCGAACTCGCGGACCTGGCCGGAACGCTGGCCGAGCGGCTCTCCGGCGCCCCGGTCCGGGCCGCCGTCGTCGCGACCTCGCCGGACGACGCCGCGCGGGCCCTCGAACGGCTGGCCGCGCTGCTCGACTCGGGCGCGCGGGAGGCGTTCTCGGCCGCCGAGGGGGTCTTCCTCGGCCGGGCGCGGACCGCGCCCCGGATCGTCTACCTCTTCCCCGGGCAGGGCTCGGGACACGGCGCCGTCGGCGCGATCCGGCGCCGGTTCGCCACCGCGGAGGAGGTGTTCGGCGCGGCCGGACCGCCCGCCGGTGCGGACCAGGTCGCCACCGAGGTGGCCCAACCGCGCATCGTCACCGGTTCGCTGGCCGCCCTCCGGGTGCTGGACGGACTGGGCATCCGGGCCGGGGCCGCCGTCGGGCACAGCCTGGGCGAGCTGACGGCGCTGCACTGGGCCGGGGCGATGAGCGAGGAGCAACTGGTGCGCCTCGCCACGGTCCGCGGCCGGGTGATGGCGCGGGCGAGCCTCGGCGGCGGCGCGATGGCCGGCCTGGCGGCGACCCCGGAGCGGACCGCCCGGCTGTCGGACGGATCGGACGTCGTCGTCGCGGGCTACAACGGCCCCCGGCAGACCGTCGTCTCCGGCCCCGCCGGGGCGGTCGACGAGGTCTGCCGCCGGGCGGCGGCCGAGGGCGTCACGGCGACCAGGCTGCGGGTGTCGCACGCCTTCCACTCGCCGCTGGTCGAGCCGGCCGCGGCCGCGATGGCGGCCGAACTGGCCGGGTTCGAGCTCCGCCCGCCGGTCCGCCCGGTCGCCTCCACGGTCACCGGCCGGCTGCTGGACCCGACCGCCGACCTGCGGGAGCTGCTGCGCGCCCAGGTGCTGCTCCCGGTCCGGTTCCACGAGGCCGCCGAGGCCGCGGCCGCCGACGCCGACCTGGTGGTGGAGGTCGGCCCCGGCCGGGTGCTGTCCGGCCTGCTGGCGGAGATCGCGCCGGACCTCGCGGTGCTGGCGGTCGACACCGACAGCGCCTCGCTCGGCCCGCTGCTCAGGGTCGTCGGCGCCGCCTACGTGCTCGGTGCGCCGGTGCGGACCGCGGCCCTGTTCGGCGACCGCCTGGTCCGGCCGCTGCCGCCGGAGAGCGAGCCCACCTTCCTGGCCAGCCCCTGCGAGGCGGCTCCGGCCATCGGCGCGGCCCTGGTGGCGCGGGCCGGCGGGG
>NZ_LFVW01000917.1:0-3349 GCF_001182915.1 Kitasatospora sp. MY 5-36 | reverse complement strand
CGTCCGCCCCCGCGGCGCCCGGAACCGCGCCGGCCGAGACCGCCGCGGCCAGCTCGCCCAGTCGGCCGGCCCCGCAGAGGAAGGGCCCGACCGCCTCGGCATACCAGGCCGCGCGGTGCGCCCGGTGCGCGGGCACCGCCTCGGCGACCGGCAGGTTCCCGGGCGGGAACACCGCCGCGTCGTCGAACAGTCCGCGGAACAGCTCGGGGATCACACCCCCCGAAGGAAGTGCGTTCATCGCCCGGGCCCCCGACCGGCCCAGGTCCAGGCGTAGTTGGCGTCCTCAGTGGCCCGACCGCCCTCGCCGAGCTCCAGCGGGCGGAAGGTGTCCACCATGACGGCCAGCTCGTCGAAGAACTCCGCGCCGATGCTGCGCTCGTACGCCCCCGGCTGCGGCCCGTGGGTGTGCCCGCCCGGGTGCAGCGAGATCGAGCCCTGGCCGATGCCGGAGCCCTTGCGGGCCGCGTAGTCGCCGCCGCAGTAGAACATGACCTCGTCGCTGTCCACGTTGGCGTGGTAGTACGGCACCGGGATCGCCAGCGGGTGGTAGTCCACCTTGCGCGGGACGAAGTTGCAGATCACGAAGCCGTTGCCCTCGAAGACCTGGTGGGCCGGCGGCGGCTGGTGGATCCGGCCGGTGATCGGCTCGAAGTCCTTGATGTTGAACGCGTACGGGTACAGGCAGCCGTCCCAGCCGACCACGTCGAACGGGTGGTGCGGCACGGTGTAGCGGGTGCCCGCGATCCCGTTCGGGCCGCGGTGCTTGACCAGCACGTCGACGTCCCCGGGAGCGTCCACGACCAGCGGGCCGACCGGTCCGCGGAAGTCCCGCTCGCAGTACGGCGCGTGCTCCAGCAGCTGCCCGTACTTGGACAGGTAGCGCTTGACCGGGGTGATGTGGCTGTTCGCCTCGATGCAGTACGCGCGCAGCGGCTCGTCCCCGGCCGGCACCCAACGGTGGGTGGTGGCACGGGGGATGACCACGTAGTCGCCCTGCCCGACCTCGATCGAGCCGAACACCGTCTCGACCGTGCCGGAGCCGGACTCCACGTACACGCACTCGTCGCCGAGCCCGTTGCGGTAGAGCTCGCTCGGGGCCCCGGCGGCGACGTACGAGATCCGCACGTCGCCGTTGCCGAGGACGAGCCGGCGGCTGCCGACGACGTCCGCGGACTTCCAGTCCTGGTCCGCGAACAGCTCGTGCAGCTTGAGGTGGCGGGGGAGGAGGGGGTGGTTGGGCACCGTGGACTGGTCCGGCAGCTCCCACGGCACCGCGTTGACCACCGCCGAGGGGATGCCCCGGTGGTAGAGCAGTGAGGAGTCCGAGGAGAACCCCTCCTCGCCCATCAACTCCTCGTAGTACAGCCCGCCTTCGGGGGTGCGGTGCTGGGTGTGCCGCTTGGGCGGGATGCTTCCCAGCTGCCGGTAGTACGCCATCTCCGTGGTCCTCCTCGACCGTTCGGCAGAGATCCGTTCGTCAGAGCCTGCCAGAGCCTGTCAGGGCCCGGACAGACCCTTGTCAGGGTCCGTCCGGGCTTCTACAGAGCTCGTTGGGGCCCGTCAGAGCCCTCGGACGCTCACAGGTTGCCGCGTCGGTCCTGCTCGCGCTCGATGGACTCGAAGAGCGCCTTGAAGTTGCCCTTGCCGAAGCCGAGCGAACCGTGCCGCTCGATGAACTCGTAGAAGACGGTGGGGCGGTCGCCGATCGGCTTGGTGAAGATCTGCAGCAGGTAGCCGTCCTCGTCGCGGTCGACCAGGATGCCGCGCTTCTTCAGCTCCTCGACCGGCACCCGGACCTTGCCGATCCGCGCGCGCAGCTCCGGGTCGTCGTAGTAGGAGTCCGGGGTGGAGAGGAACTCCACGCCGCGCGCCCGCAGCACGTCCACGGTGGTGAGGATGTCGTTGGTGGCGAGCGCCATGTGCTGGCAGCCGGGGCCGGTGTAGAACTCCAGGTACTCGTCGATCTGGGACTTCTTCTTGGCGATGGCCGGCTCGTTGAGCGGGAACTTCACCCGGTGGTTGCCGCTGGCGACGACCTTGGACATCAGTGCGGAGTAGTCGGTGGCGATGTCGTCGCCGACGAACTCGGCCATGTTCACGAAGCCCATGACGCGGTTGTAGAACGCCACCCACTCGTCCATCCGGCCCAGTTCGACGTTGCCTACGGCGTGGTCGAGGGCCTGGAAGAGGCGCTTGGGCGAGCCCTCCGGGTGGGTGACCCGGCTCTCCGCGACGACGTAGCCCGGCAGGTACGGGCCGTGGTAGCGGGAGCGGTCGATCAGGGTGTGGCGGGTCTCGCCGTAGGTGGCGATGGCCGCGCGGCGCACGGTGCCGTTCTCGTCCGAGACGTCGTTCGGCTCCTCCAGCACGGTGGCGCCGGTCGCGCGGGCGTGCTCGATGCACTTGTCGACGTCCGGGACCTCCAGGGCGAGGTCGACGACGCCGTCGCCGTGGCGGCGGTGGTGGTCCAGCAGCGGGCTGTCCGGCTGGACGCCGCCCTTGATCACGAAGCGGCAGGAGCCGGAGCGGAGCACGTACGCCTTGCGGTCCCGGCGGCCGGTCTCCGGGCCGGAGTAGGCGACCAGCTCCATGCCGAAGACGACCTGGTAGAACTGCGCCGTCTGGGTGGCGTTGCCGACCACGAAGACGACCGCGTCCTGGGCCGTCACCGGGAAGGGGTCGGCGGCGGCGTCGTGCTCGACGAGGCCGACGAGGCGGCGCAGCTGGTCGGCGTCAAGACCGGCCTCGCGCTCCTCGGGGGTCAACTCAAGGGCGTGGGACTGCGGGGTCATCGCTCGTTCCTCCACTTCGGGCCTCGCCGTCGAGGCTTCCGCTGGATCGCGACCGCACCGAACGGGTGGGCGGTGTGGTTGCGGAGAGCTTGCTCCTGTCGGGGTGGTTGGGCAACAGGTCGGATTTTGACTGCTCAATGTGTACAAGCTGATCAGAAATTCCCGCTGTCAGCTGCGCAAAATGCGTTGCTCACCGGGGGTGAAGCACGAAGTCTGCGCAATGGGACGGTCACGCGCTCCCGGGGCCGACGGGGCGCGGGAGGTGGCGGAGGAACCAGTCCGCGGCCAGCTCGGCGACCCGGTCCAGGGTCCCCGGCTCCTCGAACAGGTGGCTCGCGTGCGGCACCACCGCGAGCCCGGTCTCGCAGCGCAGTCGGCTCCGGGCCCGCCGGTTGAGGTCGAGCACGGTGGGGTCCAGCGACCCGACGACGAGCAGCGTCGGGGCGCGGACCCGGGCCAGGGTGTCGGGCGCGGCGAGGTCCGGGCGGCCGCCCCGGGAGACCACGGCGCGTACCGCCGGGCCCAGTTCGGCGGCGGTGTGCAGCGCGGCCGCGGCG
>NZ_LFVW01000916.1:0-3350 GCF_001182915.1 Kitasatospora sp. MY 5-36 | reverse complement strand
CCTCCACCTCGCCGAGTTCGATCCGGAAGCCGCGGATCTTGACCTGGTCGTCGGCCCGGCCGAGGAACTCCAGGACGCCGTCCGCCGTCCAGCGGGCGAGGTCCCCGGTGCGGTACATCCGGCCGCCGTCCCCGTCGAAGGGACAGGCGACGAAGCGCTCGGCACTGAGCGCCGGGCGGCCGACGTAGCCGCGGGCCAGGCCGGCCCCGGCGATGTACAGCTCGCCCGCCACTCCGGCCGGGACGGGCTGGAGCGCGGCGTCCAGCACGTACAGCCGGGTGTTGGCCAGCGGGCGCCCGATCGGCACCACGTTCGGCACCGCCGCGGCGTCCGGCATCGGGTACTGGGTGGCGCACAGGGTGGTCTCGGTCGGCCCGTACAGGGCCCGCACCGCGATGCCGGGGACGGCCTCCAGCACCCGGCGCACGGCCGGGGCGGAGACCACGTCGCCGCCGGTCAGCACCTCGCGCACACCGGCGAAGATGCCCGGGTCCTCCTCCGCGATGACCCGGAACAGACCGGCGGTGACGTGGACGTGGGTGAGCGCGTGCTCGCGGACCAGCCCGCGGATGGCGGCCGCGTCCAGGTCGCCCCGCGGCGCGACGACCACCTGGCCGCCGGAGAGCAGCGGCACCCAGATCTCGTAGGTCGAGGCGTCGAAGGCGTGCGGCGCGTGGAACAGCACCCGCAGGCCCTCGTCGTGCCGCCAGCACGGGTCGGTGGCGAGCTGCACCACGTCCCGGTGGCTGATCGCGATGCCCTTGGGCTCCCCGGTGGAGCCGGAGGTGAACATCACGTACGCGAGCTGCTCCGGGTGGGGCGCGGCCCGGTGGGCGCGCCGCTCGCGCGGACCGTCGAACCAGCCCTCGGTGAGCGGCAGGACGGGGCAGGGGGCGTCGGCGGCCAGCGGGTGGTCGCGGTGCGCCGGGTCGACCAGGACGAGCGCGGCGGCCGTCTCGGCGGTGATCCGCCGCAGCCGCTCGGCCGGGTGCCGGTCGTCCAGCGGGACGTAGGTGCCGCCCGCCTTGGCGATCGCGAGGACGGCGGTGAGCAGCCCGGCGGAGCGCTCCATCAGCACCGCGACCGGCTGCTCGGTGGTCAGGCCGCGCTCCAGCAGCAGGGCGGCGAGCCGGTTGGCGCGGTCGTTCAGCTCGGCGTAGTCGAGCCGCTCGGTGCCGGAGACCAGGGCGAGGGCCCCGGGGGTGGCGGCGGCCTGGGCCTCGAACAGCCGGGGCAGGCTCTGCTCGGCGACCGGTGCGGCCGGCCCGTTCCAGCCGGTGAGCAGCTGCTCGCGCTCGGCCGGGGCGAGGATCTCGATGCCGCCGATCGGGGCGTCCGGGGCGGCCACGGCGGCGCGCAGGACGCGCACCAGCCGCTCGGCGAGGGAGACGGCGGTGGCGTGGTCGAAGAGGTCGGCCGCGTAGTCGACGGCGGCGCGCACGCCCAGGCAGGTGCCGTCGGCCGCGAGCCGCTCGACGAAGTTGAAGTTGAGGTCGAACTGGGCCTGCGCCTCGCCGACCTCGACCGGGGTGCCCGTCGCGGTGCCGAAGGCGAGGTCGCCGGCCTGCTCCGCGTTGAGCGTGACGACGGTCTGGAAGAGCGGGTGGCGGGCCGGGGTGCGGGTGGGGTTGAGGTGCTCGACCAGGCGCTCGAAGGGGATGTCCTGGTGGTCGTAGGCGTCCAGGTTCGCGCGCCGGACGCGGTCGAGCAGCTCGCGGAAGCTCGGGTCGCCGCTGGTGTCGGTGCGCAGCAGCAGGGTGTTGACGAAGAAGCCGACCAGGTCGTCCAGGGCCTCGTCGGTGCGGCCGGCCACGGGGGTGCCGAGCGGCAGGTCGGTGCCGGCGCCGAGGCGGGTGTAGAGGGTGGCGACCGCGGCCTGCAGCGCCATGAACAGGCTGGCGTGCCGGCCGGAGGCCAACTCGGTGAGCGCGCCGTGCAGTTCGGCGTCCAGCTCGAAGTCGGCGGCGCCGCCGCGGCGGCTCGGCCGGGCCGGGCGCGGCCGGTCGTAGGGGAGCGCCAGCTCCTCCGGCAGGTCGGACAACTCCTGCCGCCAGTAGGCGAGTTGAAGGGAGACGACACTCTCCGGGTCGTCCTCCTCGCCGAGCAGCTCGCGCTGCCAGAGGGTGTAGTCGGCGTACTGCACCGGCAGCGGCTCCCACCGCGGCTCGGTGCCGGTGGTCCGGGCCCGGTACGCCTCGGCGAGGTCGCGGAAGAGCGGGGCGACCGACCAGCCGTCGCTGGCGATGTGGTGGGTGAGCAGCAGCAGGACGTGCTCGTCCGGCGCGGGCAGCGCGTACAGCCAGGCCCGCACGGGCAGGTCGGCGGCGAGGTCGAAGACCTGCCCGGCGGCCTCGTGCAGCAGCCCGGGCAGCTCGGCCTCGTCGGCCACCGGCACCCGGTGCAGGGTCGGGCGCCCCTCGGTGAGGATGTGCTGGTGGGGCTGGCCGTCGGTGGTGGGGAAGACGGTGCGCAGCACCTCGTGCCGGTCCACCACGTCCCCGAGCGCGCCTTCGAGGGCGGCGGCGTCGAGCCGGCCGGTCAGCCGGAGGGCGAACGGAGTGTTGTAGAGGGAGCTCGGTCCCTCGAACTGTTCGATGAACCAGAGCCGCTGCTGGGCGAACGACAACGGGATCAAGGTCTGCCTCCGACTGGCGACGTACGGCTGCTGTGGCTGGTGGGGCTGCGGTGCCCGGTGGTGCGGAGCGGTCGTGCGGCGGGGGCGGGCCGTGCCGGTGGCGCGGCCCGCGTCCTGCCGCGGGTCAGGCCTGGCCGCTCGGGCGGCGCATCGGCCGCAGGGCCGGGCGGGCCTTCTTCGGCGCGGGCGCCGCCTCGCCCCCGGGCAGGACGGCGGCGAGGGCGGCGACCGTTGGCGCGTCGAACAGCGTGCGGATCGGCAGTTCCGCGCCGAGGGTGGCGCGGATCCGGCTGACCAGCCGGGTGGCGAGCAGGGAGTGGCCGCCGAGGTCGAAGAACCGGTCGTCGATGCTGACCGTCTCCACGCCCAGCACCTCGGCGAACAGGGCGCACAGCTCCCGCTCGCGCTCGGTGCGCGGGGCGCGGCCCTCGGCCGCCCCGGCGTACTCGGGCGCGGGCAGGGCCCTGCGGTCGACCTTGCCGTTGGCCGTGACCGGCAGGCTGTCCAGGACGACCACGGCGGCCGGGAGCATGTAGGCGGCGAGGCGGTCCGCGACGAAGGCGCGCAGCTCGCCGTCGGTGGCCTTGCCGGTGGCGTACACCACCAGGCGCTTGTCGCCCGGCTGGTCCTCGCGGACCACCGCGAGCGCCTGGCCGACGCCCTCGTGGGCGGTGAACGCCGCCTCCACCTCGCCGAGTTCGATCCGGAAGCCGCG
>NZ_LFVW01000915.1:0-3351 GCF_001182915.1 Kitasatospora sp. MY 5-36 | reverse complement strand
GCCGAGGCCGTCGCCGAGGCGCCGGGTGAGCCGGTCGTGGCCGCGGAGGCCGCGGTCGTCGCCGAGGCTCCGGAGGCCGTCGAGGCACCGGAGACCGCCGAGGCCGTCGAGGCCGCCGCCGAGGCTGCGGCCGAGGAGGCGCCGGCGCCGAAGAAGCGGGCCGCCCGCAAGACCGCCGCGAAGAAGACCGCCGCCAAGAAGACCACCACGGCGGCCAAGAAGACCACCGCCCGCAAGACCGCCACCAAGCGGACGAGCGCGGCGGCCAAGAAGGCCGCGGCCGCCGAGGGTGATACGGCGTCCGAGTAGTGCCCACGCCCCGGGGCGGGAGTGATCCCGCCCCGGGCCGTACGGGCCGGTTTGCCCCCCGGGCGGCCGGTCCGTATTCTTGACCATCGGCGTGTCTACGCCATTGCTCCCGAGCACATCACCTTCCCGAGGTCACCGCGTTCGCGCGGAGGGCCGGGGAGAGGCTCCTGTGTCCGTACCCAGGTGGCTGGCGTCGGGGGTTCCGACCGAGCAAGGAAAGCAGGTACCGCATGTACGCGATCGTTCGCGCAGGCGGCCGCCAGCACAAGGTCGCCGTCGGCGACGTGCTGGAGATCGACCGTATCGAGGCCAAGCCGGGTGACTCGGTCGAGCTCTCGACCATCCTCGTCGTCGACGGTGACGCTGTCACCTCCGACCCGTGGGTCCTGGCCGGCGTGAAGGCTCACGCCGAGGTGGTCGACCAGACCAAGGGTGACAAGATCGTCATCCTGCGCTACAAGAACAAGACCGGCTACCGCCGCCGTCAGGGTCACCGTCAGCAGCACACCGCGGTGCGCATCACCAGCATCGACTCGGTCAGCAAGTAAGGGGATAGCGAAAAATGGCACACAAGAAGGGCGCAAGCTCTACTCGTAACGGCCGTGACTCGAACGCCCAGCGCCTCGGCGTGAAGCGCTTCGGTGGCCAGGTCGTCTCCGCCGGCGAGATCCTCGTCCGCCAGCGCGGCACCCACTTCCACCCGGGTGCCGGTGTCGGCCGCGGTGGCGACGACACCCTGTTCGCGCTGACCGCCGGTGCGGTGCAGTTCGGCACCCGTCGTGGCCGCAAGGTCGTCAACATCGTGGCCGTCGAGGCCTGAGTCCCCGCGGACTCCCGAGTCTGAGAAGACCCACCGGGTCGGGACAAGACTCACAGTGAAGGGTGGGCCGGAATTCTCCGGTCCACCCTTCACGCTTTACGCAGGTAGCAAGCAGACTCTCGCGCACTGGAGGCACACCCATGACCACCTTCGTGGACCGCGTCGAACTTCACGTCGCCGCGGGTAACGGGGGCCACGGCTGCGCCTCCGTGCACCGCGAGAAGTTCAAGCCGCTCGGCGGCCCGGACGGCGGCAACGGCGGGGAGGGCGGCAGCGTCATCCTCACCGTGGACTCGCAGGTCACCACCCTGCTGGAGTACCACCACTCGCCCAAGCGCAAGGCCACCAACGGCAAGCCGGGCGCGGGCGGCCACCGCACCGGCGCGGACGGCGAGGACCTCGTCCTGCTGGTGCCGGACGGCACCGTGGTGCTGGACCGCAAGGGCAACGTGCTGGCCGACCTGGTCGGCCACGGCACCAGCTTCGTCGCGGCCCAGGGCGGCCGCGGCGGCCTCGGCAACGCCGCGCTGGCCTCGGCCCGCCGCAAGGCGCCCGGCTTCGCGCTGCTCGGCGAGCCCGGCGAGGCCCGTGACATCGTCATGGAGCTCAAGTCCGTCGCCGACGTGGCCCTGGTCGGCTACCCGAGCGCCGGCAAGTCCTCGCTGATCTCGGTGCTCTCGGCCGCCAAGCCGAAGATCGCGGACTACCCGTTCACCACCCTGATCCCCAACCTGGGCGTGGTCACCGCGGGCGACACCGTCTACACCATCGCCGACGTGCCCGGCCTGATCCCGGGCGCCAGCCAGGGCCGCGGCCTGGGCCTGGAGTTCCTGCGCCACGTCGAGCGCTGTTCGGTGCTGGTGCACGTGCTGGACTGCGCCACCCTGGAGCCCGGCCGCGACCCGCTGACCGACCTGGAGACCATCGAGGCCGAGCTCGCCGAGTACGGCGGTCTGGAAGACCGTCCGCGCCTGGTCGCGCTCAACAAGGTGGACGTCCCGGACGGCCAGGACATCGCCGACCTGACCCGCGCCTCCCTGGAGGAGCGCGGCTACCGGGTGTTCGAGGTCTCCGCCGCCTCCCGCAAGGGCCTGCGCGAGCTGAGCTTCGCCGTGGCCGGGATCGTCGCCGAGGCGCGCGCCGCCAAGCCGGCCGAGGAGTCGACCCGGATCGTGCTGCGGCCCAAGGCCGTCGACGACGCCGGCTTCACCATCACCGAGGAGGACGGCGCGTACCGCATCCGCGGCGTCAAGCCGGAGCGCTGGGTCCGCCAGACCGACTTCAGCAACGACGAGGCCGTCGGCTACCTCGCCGACCGGCTGGCCCGCCTCGGGATCGAGCAGGAGCTGTGGAAGATCGGGGCGCACGAGGGCGACACCGTCATCATCGGCCCCGAGGAGAACGCCGTCGTCTTCGACTGGGAGCCGACCATGGCCGCCGGTGCCGAGATGCTCGGCCGCCGTGGTGAGGACCACCGCTTCGAGACCCCGCGCCCGGCGGTCGACCGCCGTCGCGAGAAGCAGAAGGGCCGGGACGCGGCCGAGTCCGAGTTCCTCGCCTTCGAGGCGCTCTCCAGCGGCCGCCAGGCCGCCATCGAGGGCGACGACGACGAGGACTGAGGGCTGAGGACCGCTGACCGGTCCGGTCCGGACGGCCCCCGCCACCTGTCGAGGTGGCGGGGGCCGTCCGCGTGTCCGGCGGTGACGGGGCGTCACTTGGTCCAGGAGGCCTGGAGCTTCAGCGGGTCGGCCAGGTCGGTGTAGCCGACGGCGGCCGGGGTGTTGCCGGGGGTGGAGATGATGGTGCAGCCCTTGACCTCGGCGCCCTTGGCCACGCCCTGGAACTTCGCGCCGGTGCACTTGGGCAGCGGGGTCGCGGCGGTCAGGACGTTGACGCCCTTCTTGCCCGTGGTGTCGAAGAGCACGAGCTTCGAGTCCGGGGCGGTGAAGGAGAGGCTGGCGTCCCCGAGGTTCTTGATGGTGTAGCTGACGTACATCGGGGTGCGGCCTTCCAGGCCGACGATGCTGATCTTGGCGGCGGTGAAGTCCTGCGCCGAACCGGCCTCGACGCCGGTGACGGTGACCTCCAGCTTGGTGGCGACCTTGGAGGTCTTGTCGGCGAAGTCCACGGTGGCGCTCTGGCCGACCTTCACGCTGGTGGCGGCCGCCGGGACGGCTCCGGCACCGGCCCCGCCGCCCGCCGCGCCGGCCGTGCCGGCCCCG
>NZ_LFVW01000914.1:0-3372 GCF_001182915.1 Kitasatospora sp. MY 5-36 | reverse complement strand
AGCGCCCCGGCGTCCGCGGCCGGCTCCTGCCGCCAGCCGTCCCCGGTGCGGGTGAAGCGGGTGCGCAGCGCCGGGTGGGCGGCCACCAGCGCGCCCAGCGCCCGGTCCAGCGCGGCTTCGTCCAGCCCGTACGGCAGGTCGAGCAGCATCGACATGGTGAAGTGCCGCAGCGGGCCGTGGGCGGCGAAGAACCACTCCTGGACGGGGGTCAGCGGGGCGGGCCCGTCCTGGTGGTGGCGCGGCGCGGGGGCGGCCGGCGGCTCGGCGGTGCGGGCCGCGGCGGCCAGGTCGGCGACGGTCTGGTGGCGGAAGACGTCCTGGGAGCCGATCCGCAGGCCCGCCGCACGGGCCCGGGAGACGGCCTGGATGCTCAGGATCGAGTCGCCGCCGAGTTCGAAGAAGTTGTCGGTGACGCCGACCCTGGGCACGCCCAGCACCTCGGCCCAGATGGCGGCGAGGGTCTCCTCCTCGGGGGTGCGCGGGGCGGTGAACTCCCCTTCCCGGGCGTCGGTTTCGGGGGCGGGCAGGGCGCGGCGGTCGAGCTTGCCGCTGGTGCCGAGCGGCAGGGCGTCGAGCACGGTGAAGGAGGACGGCACCAGGTGGTCGGGCAGCACCCGGCGCAGGGCGGCGCGCAGGTCGGCGGCGGGGCGGGCGGCGCCGTCGGCGAAGACCAGGTAGGCGGCCAGCCGGTGGTGGCCGTGGGCGTCGGGGACGGCGGCCACGGCGGCGGCGCGGACCTCGGGCAGCTCCAGCAGGGCCGCCTCGATCTCGCCGGGTTCGATCCGGTGACCGCGCACCTTGACCTGGTCGTCGGCGCGGCCGAGGTACTCCAGGCGCCCGTCGGCCGTCCAGCGGGCCAGGTCGCCGGTGCGGTACATCCGGGTGCCGGGCGGGCCGTACGGGTCGGCGGTGAAGCGGGCGGCGGTCAGGCCGGGGCGGCCGTCGTAGCCGCGGGCGACCTGCTCGCCGGCCAGGTGGAGCTCACCGCTGACCCCGGGCGGCACGGGCTGGAGCCGGCCGTCCAGGACGTAGGCGCGGACGTTGGGCAGCGGGCGGCCGATCAGCGGCCGGTCCCCGCCGTCGATCCGGCAGGCGATGGCGTCGACGGTGCACTCGGTGGGGCCGTAGTAGTTGTAGGCGGCCGTCTCCGGGCGGGCGGCGAGCTCGCGCCAGAGCCGGGGGGCGACCGCCTCGCCGCCGAGCATCAGCACCCGGGGGCGGTGGCGGGGGTCGTCGAGCAGCCCGGCGGGCAGCAGTTGGCGCAGGTAGGAGGGGGTGAGGTCGAGGAAGTCGATCCGGTGGCGGACGACGTACTCGACCAGGGCGGCCGGGTCCATCCGGGTGGTCTCGTCGACGAGGTGCAGCGGGTGGCCGTCCGCGAGCAGCAGCAGGCCCTCCAGCGAGGTGTCGAAGGAGAAGGAGGCGGTCAGGGCGACGTTCAGCGGGCCGCCGCCCGCGTCGGCGACGAAGCCGGCCCGGTGGGCGGCGAGCAGGTGGGCCAGGGCGCGGTGCGGGACGCTGACGCCCTTGGGGCGACCGGTGGAGCCGGAGGTGTAGAGCACGTACGCGGGGGTCGCGAGGTCCGGCGTGGGAAGGACGACGTCGACCGGGTCGTCGTTGCCCAGCAGGTCGCGCAGGGTGTCCTCGTCCAGGAACAGGGCCGGCCCGGCGTCCTCGAGCACGTAGACGACCCGCTCCCAGGGCAGCGCCGGGTCGAGCGGCAGGTAGCCGGCGCCGACTTTCCAGACCGCGAGGACGGCCACCACCAGGTCGGCGGTGCGCGGCAGTCGCAGCGCGACCAGCCGTTCGGGGCCGGCGCCGGTGGTGGCCAGTCGGCGGGCGAGCCGTTCGGCGCGGGCGTCCAGTTCGGCGTAGTCGAGCCGTTCCTCCCCCGCGACCAGGGCCAGGGCGTGCGGGGTCCGTTCGGCCCGGCGCCGGAGCAGCTCCGGCAGGCCGACGGCCTCGACGGGCAGCTCGGTGGCGTTCCAGCCCCGGGTGCCCTGCTCGGTCTCCCGCGCGGAGAGCAGCGGCAGGGTGGCGAGCGGGCGGTCCGGTTCGACGGCGGCGCCCTCCAGCAGGCGCAGCAGCTGCTCGGCCATCCGGCCCGCGGTGGGGGCGTCGAAGAGGTCGGCGCGGTACTCCAGGACGCCGGTGAGCGCCTCGCCGTCGGGGACGAACTCCACGCTGAGGTCGAAGGTGGCGGCCTGCCGGGGCACGGTGACCGGGGCGGTGGCGAGTCCGGGCCGGTCCCCGGCGGTGGGCGGGGCGGGGTGCAGCAGCACCAGGACGTCGAACAGCGGGTTGCGGCCGGCCTCGCGGGGCGCGCCGACCGCCTCGACGATCCGTTCGAAGGGCGTGTCGCCGTGCGCGAGGGCGTCGTTGCCGGTCTCGGTGGCGGCGGCGAGCAGTTCGCGGAAGGAGGCGTCGGGCGCCACCCGGGTGCGCAGCACCACCGTGTTGACGAAGCAGCCGACGGCCCGTTCCAGCTCGGTGCGGGTGCGCCCGGCCATCAGCGAGCCGACGGTGACGTCCTGCTGGCCGGACCAGCGGGCGAGCAGCGCCTGGGTGCCGGCCACCAGCGCGGTGTTGAGGGTGCCCTGCTGCTCGGTCGCGAGGGCGCGCAGCCGGGCGGTGAGCGGCGCGGGGACGGTGAAGGTGTGCAGGCCGCCGGGGCCGGCCTCCTCGCCGCGCCGCGGGTGGTCCAGCGGCAGGTCGGACGGCACGGCGCCGGCCAGCTTCTCCCGCCAGTGGGCGAGCTGCCGCTCCAGCCGGTCGCCGGCGAGCTGC
Organism: Kitasatospora sp. MY 5-36; assembly: GCF_001182915.1. Lineage (NCBI taxonomy): Bacteria > Bacillati > Actinomycetota > Actinomycetes > Kitasatosporales > Streptomycetaceae > Kitasatospora > Kitasatospora sp. MY 5-36. Next base: position 585 of record NZ_LFVW01000914.1, on the reverse strand, counting down.
TCGCGCTGCCAGGCCGCGAAGTCCGGGTACTGGGCGGTGACTTCGGGCAGTGCGGGGTCGGCGCCGCGGGCCAGGGCGTCGTAGGCGGTGCACAGTTCGTCCAGGACGACGCCCATCGACCAGCCGTCGGTGACGATGTGGTGGGCGGTCAGCTGCAGGACGTGGGCGTGCGGCGACTCGGCGACCAGCAGGGCGCGCAGCAGCGGCCCCCGTTCGAGGTCGAAGGGCCGGGAGTACTCCTGGAGCAGGACGGCGTCCAGGTTCTCGCCCTCGGCCGGTTCGCGGACCGGCAGCTCCACCGGCCCGGGCTCCCGGACGGTCGGCACCGGCCTGCCGTCGCTCTCCGCGAAGGTGGTGCGCAGCGCCTCGTGGCGCGCCACCACGGCGGTCAGCGCCGCGGTGAGAGCGGTGCGGTCCAGCTCGCCGGTGAAGCGCAGGGCGACGGCGCTGTTGTAGCGCGGGTCCCCGGGGCGCAGCCGGTCGAGGAACCAGAGCCGCTGCTGGACGAAGGACGGCGGCAGCGGACGGCCGCGGTCGGCGCGCGGGATGGCCCGCTCGGCGGCGGCCCCGTCGCCGCCGGACCGG
>NZ_LFVW01000913.1:0-3379 GCF_001182915.1 Kitasatospora sp. MY 5-36 | reverse complement strand
CGTGCCTCCGGCGCGGTCGCCTGACGCCGGGCACCCTGCTTCCGCCGCCTCCGGGCGCCCGCCCGCACGGGGCGGGCGCACCGGGGGCGGCGGGCCGTCGCGGAACCGGTTGAGCGGAGGAGAGGAATGACGGGCGGTCCCGCCTCTGGAATGCCCCGGCTGCTGCGCGCGGGGATGGGCACGGCAGCGGTCGGGCTGCTGCTGATCTACAACTCGGTGGACACCCGGTCGGACGCGGGCGTGGAGGACGGCAGGCCCGCTCCCCCGGCGGCCGCCGCCCCGGCCGTCCCCGGGCCGGCGGGTGCCGGCGCCCCGGACCCGGCGGCCCCGGCCGCCGCCCCGGGGGCGCCCGCGCTCCAACGCGCCAAGCCGACCCGGCTGCGGATCCCGCAGATCGCCGTCGACGCGCCGTTCACCGAGCTGGCCCTCAACCCCGCGGGCCAGCTCGACGCGCCGCCGCCGGACGACAAGAACCTGGTCGGCTGGTACCGGGACGGCGTCACCCCCGGCGAGCGCGGCAGCGCGGTGCTGGCCGGGCACGTGGACACCACCAAGGGCCCGGCGGTGTTCCTGCTGCTGAGCTTCCTGCTGCCGGGCAACAAGGTCGAGGTGAGCCGCGCGGACGGGACGGTCGCGGTGTTCTCGGTGGACTCGGTGGAGACCTTCGCCAAGAACGCCTTCCCCGACGCCAGGGTCTACGGCAGGACCCCCGACGCCCAGCTCCGGCTGATCACCTGCGGCGGCGCGTACGACAAGAAGCGGCGGGACTACCTGGACAACGTGGTGGTCTTCGCCCACCTGGAGTCCTCGCACCCCGCCTGACCCGGCCCGCGCACGACGACCGCCGGCCCCCGATGTCCGGGGGCCGGCGGTCGTTCTGGGCGTACGGTCCGTTCTCGTCGTACGGAGGTGTGCGGGGGCGTGCAGGGGTCGGCTCAGCCGCTCACGACGGCCTCGAAGGCGTGCAGGTAGGGGTTGACCGGGTTGACCGCGGTGACCACCAGTCCGGCCTCCGCCATCAGCCCGACCATGCTCTCCTCGGAGTGCTTGGCACCGCCCACATTGAGCATCAGCATCAGGTCCATCGCGGTGGTGAAGCGCATCGAGGGACTGTTGTCGACCAGGTTCTCCACCACCACCACGCGGGCGCCGGAGCCGGCCGCCTTCACCACGTTGGCGAGGGTGCGGCGGGTGCTGTCGTCGTCCCACTCCAGGATGTTCTTGATGATGTAGAGGTCGGCGCGGACCGGGATCTCCGTCCGGCAGTCGCCCGGGACGAGGCGGGCCCGGGCGGAGAAGGCGCCGCCGTCCTGGAGCCGGGGGTCGGCACCCGCCACCACCTTGGGCAGGTCGAGCAGGGTGCCGTGCAGCGCCGGGTGCTTCTCCAGCAGGCTGGCGAGCACGTGGCCCTGGCCGCCGCCGATGTCCGCCACCGAGTCGATGCCGGTGAGGTCCAGGTAGTCGGCGAAGTCCTCGGCGGACTGCCGGCTGGAGGTGGTCATCGCCTTGTCGAAGACCTTCGCCGAGTCGCCCGCGTCGCTGTGCAGGTAGTCGAAGAACTCCTTGCCGAACAGGTCGGGGAAGACGTTGCGGCCGGAGCGGACCGCCTCGTCCAGCTTCGGCCAGGCCTCCCAGGTCCACGGCTCGGTGCACCAGAGGGAGATGTAGCGCAGCGAGTTGGGGGCGTCCTCGCGCAGCAGCCGGGACATCTCGGTGTGCTCGAAGCGGTCGTCGCCGCTCGGCGCGAAGAGCCCGTAGCAGGCGAGCGCGCGCAGCAGGCGGCGCAGTTGGCGGGGCTCGGTGTCGAGGGCGACGGCGAGGTCGGTCACGGTGGCCGGGGTGTCGCCGAGCACGTCGGCGACGCCGAGCCGGGCGGCCGCGCGGACGGCGGCGGCGCAGGCGGCGCCGAAGACGAGCTCGCGCAGGCGCATCGCGGCCTGGGGGCTGGTATGGACGGGTGCGGTGGTCATGGCTGGGTTTCCTCGGGTCCTAGGGAGTTCCTGGTGCGGCGGCGGGCGGCGAGGGGGTACCGGGGCTCAGCAGCGGCCGGCCGGCTCGGAGCGCCCGCAGGTGTTGCGGGCGAAGGTGTTGTCGGTGCCGGAGTCGCGGTCGGCGAGGTCGGCCGGACCGTTGCCGCTCAGCTCGTTGTCGGCGATCACGGCGCGGGCGTTGGCGACGCCGACGACGCTCTTGAACAGGACGATGCCGCCGGAGAAGTCCGAGGTGCCGGTGTTGTCGCGCACCTCGTTGCCGGTCACCCGGGTGTCCTCGGTGCCGGTGAGGACGATGCCGGCTCCCTGGATGGCGCCCAGGCGCGGGTTGGCCGGGCAGAACTTGTTGTTGCCGATGACGGAGTTGTCCCGGACGTCGAGGTCCCCGGCGCGGGGCACGCCCTCGTCGCCGACCACGAAGACGCCGGCGCAGTTGCCGCTGATCCCGTTGGACTGGACGGCCAGCCCGCGCAGCCGGCGGACGGTGACGCCGACCCGGTTGCCGGTCAGTTCGTTGCCCTCGACCACGGTGCCGCCGGTGTCGGGCGAGCCGCCCTCGCGGTAGGCGTAGTTGGCGAGGAAGACGCCGGACTGGCCGTTGTCGGCCGAGCGGTTGCCGCGGATGACGGCGCGGGTGGACATCTCCTGGCTGATGCCCTGCTGGCCGTTGTCGTGGACGTAGGTGCCGCGGACGGTCAGGCGGGTGGTGCCGCTGGCGTCGATGCCGTTCTTGCGGAAGCCGGTGACGGCGAGGCTGTCGATCCTGACGTCGGACAGCGGGTCCTCCTCGGTGCCGACCACGCAGATGCCGTGCCCGGCGGTGGCGCAGGCGTTCTCGCCGCCGTCCCCGGGGGTGATCACGCTCTCGTCGCCGAAGCCGCGCAGGGTGAGGCGGGGGGTGGTGATGCGGACGCTGCCCTGGTAGGTGCCGGGGAGCAGTTGGACGGTGTCGCCGGGCCGGGCGGCGTCGACGGCCTGCTGAATCGATTCGCCGGGCTGGACGAAGTGCAGCGGGAAGCGGGGGACGGCGTGGGCCGCGGGGGCGGCGGCCAGCGAGGTGAGGACGGTGGTCAGGGCGGTGGCGGCGGCGGTGGCCGCGGCGAGGTGGTGGACCCGTCGCGTGGGCATGAGTGGTGACCTGTTTCCTTTCGGCGCGCGCGGCGCTCGTACGGGTGCGGTGGTCTTCCGCTCGGTCCAGCGGTGGGGCTGACGCGCTGTGCGCGGGCGGTGACGGCCGGTGGTTGCGGCCGTGTCGACGCTACGGGCGGCCCGGTGGGCCCGCCACCAGGGCTGGGCTGCGGGGCTGACGGGGCGTCGACCAGGGGTGGGACGGGCCCGGCGTGGCGCGGCAGCGGGTGGTCGGGCGGGGCGCGCGACGACCTCGGGCG
>NZ_LFVW01000090.1:0-28444 GCF_001182915.1 Kitasatospora sp. MY 5-36 | reverse complement strand
CCGGCGGTCGTGGGCCAGCTCGCGCAGCTCGTCCCGCGGCTCCTGCCCGGCGACCTGGGCGCCCCGGCCGGCCGCGAGCAGCAGGGCCAGCCCGGAGCGGCAGCCCAGGCCCAGCACGCTGCTCGCCGGGCCGACCTCCAGCCGGTCGTAGACCGCCTCGTAGAGCGGCACCAGCATGCGTTCCTGGATCTCCGCCCAGTCGCGCGCCCGCGCGGGGCGGGCCGCCCCGCGCGGGTGGTGCGGGCGTGCGCCCGTCGGTCGTGCGGTCGTGCCGGTCGTGCCGGTCGTGCGAGCTGAAGCCATGGCGGCCTCCCATCCGGTCCTTCGGTGCGCTGCTACGGCTCCCCCAAAGTCCCGCCCCACACCAGCGAACAGCGGGTCGGGCCCGGCGTCCAGAGGGGTGCAGGGTGGTGCGCGCGTGTCGCGGTGGTGCGCCCCCGCCCGGTGATACCGATTCGAAACCGGGGCCCCGGGCCCCGTACCATTCGCCCCATGGCTAAGGCACCCGTTCTCACCCCTCAGGCGGAAGACTTCCCGCGCTGGTACCAGGACCTCATCAACAAGGCCGAGCTGGCCGACAACGGTCCGGTGCGCGGCACCATGGTCATCCGACCGTACGGCTACGGCCTGTGGGAGCGGATGCAGCAGGAGATGGACGCGCGGATCAAGAAGGCCGGCGCGCAGAACGCCTACTTCCCGATGTTCATCCCGCAGTCCTACCTGACCAAGGAGGCCGAGCACGTCGAGGGCTTCGCCCCCGAGCTCGCGGTGGTCACCCACGGCGGCGGCAAGCAGCTGGAGGAGCCGGTCGTCGTCCGGCCGACCTCCGAGACGATCATCAACGAGTACTTCTCGAAGTGGGTGCAGAGCCACCGCGACCTGCCCCTGCTGATCAACCAGTGGGCCAACGTGGTCCGTTGGGAGCTCCGCCCGCGCGTCTTCCTGCGCACCACCGAGTTCCTCTGGCAGGAGGGCCACACCGCCCACGCCACCTACGAGGACGCCCGCGAGTACGCCTCGATGATCCACACCCAGGTCTACGGCGACTTCATGACGAACGTGCTCGGCATCGACGTCGTGCTCGGCCGCAAGACCGCCAAGGAGCGCTTCGCCGGCGCCATCAACACCCTCACCCTCGAGGGCATGATGGGCGACGGCAAGGCGCTGCAGATGGGCACCAGCCACGAGCTGGGCCAGAACTTCGCCAAGGCGTTCAACACCACGTACCAGCTGCAGGGCGCCGAGCGCGAGTACGTCTGGCAGACCTCCTGGGGCGTCTCGACCCGCATGGTCGGCGGCCTGATCATGTCCCACGGCGACGACAACGGCCTGCGGGTGCCCCCGCGCCTGGCCGCCGTCCAGGCCGTCGTGCTCGCGATCAAGGGCGACGACGCGGTCATCGCCAAGGTCCGCGAGATCGGCGCCCAGCTGGAGGCCGTCGGCATCCGGGTCGTGGTCGACGACCGCACCGACACCCCGTTCGGCCGCCGTGCCGTCGACTGGGAGCTCAAGGGCGTCCCGCTGCGCATCGAGGTCGGCCCGCGCGACCTGGAGAACGGCACCGCGATGCTGGCCCGCCGCATCCCGGGCGGCAAGGAGCCGGTCTCCATCGACGCCCTGGCCGCGCTGCTCCCGGGCGTGCTGGAGGAGGACCAGGCGCTGCTGCTGCGCCAGTCCCGCGAGCGCCGCGAGTCCCGCACGGTCGACGTCAAGACCATCGACGAGGCCATCGAGGCCGCCGCGACCGGCTGGGGCCGGATCTCCTGGGCCGACCTCGGCGCGGAGGGCGAGGCCAAGCTGGCCGAGCAGGGCGTCACGGTCCGCTGCATCGTCGCGGCCGACGGCTCGGTGCCGCTGGCGGACGACCAGGAAGGCAATGTCGCGCTCGTCGCCCGGGCGTACTGACATCCGTTCGGTGTTCGGTGGATGTCCGGTGGATGTCCGCTGGACGCCGGTCGCCCACGGGTAATGACCGGCACCGGCGACATTTGCCCGGAATGCGGATGGGTAAGAATCCGGTAACTGTTCCGGTGCGTCCCCGCGGGGGACATCCCTACTGGCCGGTCAACTCCCGGTATTAACCGAATAGCGGTACGGTGTACGGCCCGTGGCCCTGTCAATCCGGCAGGCCCACGGGCCGTACGTCCTGGGTGGCGACAGCCCGCCCCCCGGACGGAATTCATCAGGCCCGCCGACGTTGCGACGGGCCCAAACCGGCAGGGGGTTGGTCTTGCGTCAGATCCGGAACGCGCAATTCGCGCGCGGCCTCGCATTCCTGGGAGTTCCCTGTGAATTCCCCGGGAACGAGAACATGCGGAACATCGGCTCGCACTCCATCGTTGGTCTAGCGTGAGCACGACACAGCCCCTCGTTCTCGCGGCCGAACTGGCCGCCGCCTGGAGTGACATCCAGGCCTACCACCAGGACCTTCCCGATCTGGCCTCGCCCGAGGCCCTGATCGGCGAGTCCTCCTCGGCCTGCGGGACGCGGCTCGGTTTCGAGCGCCTCCTCCACGAGGCCGCCCACGGTCTGGCCGCGGCCCGGGACATCCGGGACACCTCGCGCGCCGGCCGCTACCACAACCGGCGCTTCCTGATGCTCGCTTCCGAGCTGGGCCTGGCGCACCCGGTCGAGCCGCACGCGAGCAGCGGCTTCTCCCAGGTGACCATGCTCAAGGAGACCCAGGAGCGGTACGCCGAGACCATCGAACGCCTGGACCGTGCCCTCGGGGCGCACCAGGAGGCGGTGGCCGGCGACGGCGCGACGCGCGCCTTCCGCGGTCCGGCGGCCCGGCACGGCTCCTCCGGGGGCGGCGTGCGGGTCAAGGCGGTCTGCGGGTGCGGGCGCAACGTCCGGGTCGTTCCCTCGGTGCTCGCGCAGGCGTCCATCGTCTGCGGCGCGTGCCAGCAGCCGTTCAAGATCGCTTAAGTCGCTCACGCCGCTCACGTCGCTTGAGCGGTCGACGTCCCGACGGGCTGCTGTGCGGGCAGCGGTCCGGCCGGATGGGCGGCGCGGAGCGGGGTGGAGCGGTACGGGCGGTGCACGCGGGGCCGGCGGTACCGGCAGCGGCGGCAGCGCCGAGTGAGCGGTGACAGGCGGTAGCAGTACCAGGCAGTACAGGCGGTACAGGCCGTACGAGCAGTACGGAACGAGCGGTACAGCAGGACAGCGGTGATGTCTTCGGGTTGGACCGGGAGCGGGGGCTCCCGGTCGAGCCCTGACCGGGAGCCCGGTCCCGCGTACAGGCGGTTCTCGCCGATGTGGCAGAATGGACAGCTGAGTACTCGGCAGCCGAGCAGGACCCCTCTCTCCTACGGCTGGCGTGTCCCTTGAACGGTCCGCCCCGCAACCCCACGCGACGGCGAGCCCGCTCACCCACGTCAACACCAGGAGAATCCACTCCCGTGGCAGTCAAGATCAAGCTGAAGCGTCTCGGCAAGATTCGCTCCCCGCACTACCGCATCGTCGTCGCCGACGCCCGCACCAAGCGTGACGGTCGCGCGATCGAGGAGATCGGCATCTACCAGCCGACCTACAACCCCTCGAAGATCGAGGTCGACAGCGACCGCGCCCAGTACTGGCTGTCCGTCGGCGCCCAGCCGACCGAGCCGGTGCTCGCCATCCTGAAGCTGACCGGCGACTGGCAGAAGTTCAAGGGCCTGCCGGCTCCGGCTCCGCTGCTCGTTGCCGAGCCGAAGGTCGAGGACTTCTCGCACCTGTTCGCGAAGGCCGTCGCCGGCTTCGAGGACGCCACCACCGGTGTCGCCATCACCCCGAAGGCCAAGAAGTCGGACAAGGCCGAGGCCGAGTCCGACGCCGCCGCCGAGGCCTGATCGTGATCGAGGACGCCCTCGACCACCTGGTGAAGGGCATCGTCGAGCACCCCGACGAGGTGCAGGTGCGCTCGCGCAACCTGCGTCGGGGGAACACCATCGAGGTGCGAGTGCACCCCGATGACCTCGGCAAGGTGATCGGCCGGGGCGGCCGTACGGCGCGCGCTCTGCGCACCGTGGTCGGCGCCCTCGGCGGTCGCAACGTCCGGGTCGACCTGGTCGACGTGGACAACATTCGCTGACGCCGCTGCTCGTTCAGCCGTCAGGGCTTGTGAGGCCGACCGGGACGCATGTCGTCCCGGTCGGCCTTTCGCATTTCCGTCAGCATTTCCGTCGCTTCATGGCTTAGCAGTCCGTCGCTTCGCAGCCCGTCGCTTTTCGTTGCGGCTCAGGAACTCCAGGAGAACGATCACCGTGCAGCTCGTCGTCGGCAAGATCGGCCGTGCCCACGGCATCAGGGGGGACGTCAGTGTCGAGGTCCGCACCGACGAGCCGGAACTCCGGCTCGGCCCCGGTGCCGTCCTGCTCACCGACCCCGCGTCGACCGGACCGCTGACCGTCGAGTCCGGCCGGGTGCACAGCGGCCGGCTGCTGCTGCGCTTCGCCGGCGTCAAGGACCGCAACGCGGCCGAGGCCCTCCGCGGCACCGTGCTCATCTCCGAGGTCGACCCGGAGGAGAGCCCCGAGGACCCGGAGGAGTACTACGACCACCAGCTGATCGGCCTGGACGTGGTGCTGCTGGACGGCACCCCGGTCGGCGAGCTGACCGAGATCGTCCACCTGCCCTACCAGGACCTGCTCACGGTCAAGAAGGCCGACGGGACGGAGGTGCTGGTGCCCTTCGTCAGCCAGATCGTGCCGACCATCGACCTGGAGAACCAGCGCGCCGTGATCACCCCGCCGCCCGGGCTGATCGACATGGAGCAGGCTGAGGTCGCGGGGGCCTCCTCGGCCGAGCGCGGCGAGGACTCGGAGGAGTCGGAGTGACCGTCGAGGAGCGCGCCGGGGCGGGTGTCGAGGTCGGTGCCGGGGTCGGTGCCGGGGTCGGTGTCGGGGTTGGCGCCGATGCGGCGTCGAGCGGCGCGGTGTCGACTGGTGCGGCGCCCGGCGGTGCGGTGTCCGGCGGGGTGCAGAGCGGCATGCGGATCGACGTCGTCACGATCTTCCCGGAGTACCTGGAGCCGCTGGACGTCTCGCTGGTCGGCAAGGCCCGCGCCCGCGGGCAGCTGGACGTGCACGTCCACGACCTGCGCGGATGGACCCACGACGTGCACCGCACGGTCGACGACAGCCCGTACGGCGGCGGCCCCGGCATGGTGATGAAGCCCGAGCCGTGGGGCGAGGCGCTGGACGCGGTGGTCGCCGGCGGCCCCGAGGGCCAGGTGCCCACCCTGGTCGTGCCGACCCCGAGCGGGCGCCCGTTCACCCAGGAGCTCGCCCAGGAACTGGCCGGGCGCCCCTGGCTGGCCTTCACCCCCGCCCGGTACGAGGGCATCGACCGCCGGGTGATCGAGGAAGCCGCCACCCGGATGCCGGTGGTCGAGGCCTCGATCGGCGACTACGTGCTGGCCGGCGGCGAGGTCGCCGTGCTGGTGATGGTCGAGGCGATCGCCCGACTGCTACCCGGAGTGCTCGGCAACGCCGAGTCCCACCGCGACGACTCCTTCGCGCCGGGCGCGATGGCCGACCTGCTGGAGGGCCCGGTCTACACCAAGCCCGCCGAGTGGCGCGGCCGTGCGGTGCCGGACGTGCTGCTCAGCGGCAACCACGGCAAGATCGCCCGCTGGCGCCGCGAGCAGGCCTTCGCCCGGACCCTGGCGAACCGGCCCGACCTGGTCGAGCGCTGGCAGTACGGCGCCTTCGACAAGAAGGAGCGCGAGGCGCTGAGCATCCTCGGCCTGGCCTGGGACGAGCGGCTCGGCCGATTTCGGTCCACGGCCGTTGATGTGGAAGAATAGGCGGCTGCTGTCTGTCGCTGGTTCCCTCCTGTAGGGGACACGTGGACCGGCGCCCTCGCCACGGGGGGATCGCCGTCAGCCGATGCGGCCCGCAGCGAACCCCATTGTGACGATTTTCCGTGGGCGGCCCGTGGCGCCTGCGATGGAGAGCAACATGAGCAACAAGCTCGCTGCTGTCGACGCGGCCTCGCTGCGTAGCGACATCCCGGCCTTCCGCGCCGGTGACACCCTGAAGGTTCACGTCCGGGTCATCGAGGGCAACCGCTCCCGTGTCCAGGTCTTCCAGGGCGTCGTCATCCGCCGCCACGGCGCCGGCATCGGTGAGACCTTCACCGTTCGCAAGGTCAGCTTCAACGTCGGCGTGGAGCGCACCTTCCCGGTGCACACCCCGGTCGTCGAGAAGATCGAGGTCGTGACCCGCGGTGCGGTTCGCCGCGCCAAGCTGTACTACCTGCGTGACCTCCGCGGCAAGGCCGCGAAGATCAAGGAGAAGCGCGACCGCTGATCCACCGGCCCCCGGCCTTGCCGGGGGATCGGAACGCTCTGAGGGGGCCGAGTGGCCGCAAGGTAAGCTCACCCCCCGATGAGCACGCACGAACCACCCGCGGACCGCGACGGCAGTCCCGCACCCACCGGTGCGGACTCGCTGTCGCGGTCCGCGGTCGTTTCCGGGGGTGGCGTCGTCGGCGCGGAGCGCGCCGACGGGCCTGAACACGCTGAGGTACTGGAGCAGGCCGAGAGCCCGGAGCGGACCGGCGGCTCCGGCGGCGACGGCTCGGACGAGTCGGACGAGTCGGAGCAGGACGAGGAGCCCGGGCGCTCGCGTTCGCGGGACCTGCTGCTGTTGGTCGGGATCTGCCTGACGGCCCTGCTGCTGGTGAACGCCTTCGTCGCGCGTCCCTTCTCGGTGCCCTCCGGGTCGATGGAGGAGACCCTGCGCCCCGGCGACCGGCTGGTCGCGTACCAGCTCGCCTACGCCTTCGGCGGCCATCCCCAGCGGGGCGACGTCGTGGTCTTCGACGGGAGGGGTTCCTTCCTCCGCGAGTCGGCGAAGCAGCCCACGTTCTGGGACGGCCTGCGCTCGTTCGCCCAGGACCTCGGGCTGGCCCCGGCCGGGGACACCGTCTACGTCAAGCGCGTGATCGGCGTCGGCGGGGACCGGGTGACCAGCACCGGGCCGGGCGCGCCGATCACCGTCAACGGCGTGCCGATCGACGAGACCTCCTACCTGTCCCCGGGCGACGACCCGTCGAGCGTGGCCTTCGACATCGTCGTGCCGGCCGGCAAGCTGTGGGTGATGGGCGACCACCGCAGCGCCTCCCGGGACTCCCGCGACCACCTCGGCGATCCCGGTGGCGGCTTCGTGCCCGAGAAGAAGGTGATCGGCCGGGCGGACTGGGTGGTCTACCCGTTCTCGCGCTGGACCAGCCTGGACCGGCCCGCGGCCTTCGCCGCGACTGCGGGGACAGGCGGTCATGGGGACCAGGGGTAGGGGGCGGCTCGACGACCGCCCGGCTGCCGGAGGCCCGACTGGCCCGACTGCGGGGGGACCGGCCGCAGGGGGTCCGGCTACGGCCGGTCCGGTGCCCGGGGGACCGGGGGAGGACGGTGCGGCAGGCCGTGGACCGGCCGGGGCCCCGTCGGCGCGCGGCCGGGCCGAGCGCCGTCGCAGTGCCCGCAAGGCCGCCCGTCGGCGCAAGCGCTCGCTGGTCCGCGAAGTGCCCATGATCGTCCTGGTGGCCCTGCTGGTGGCGCTGGTGATGAAGACCTTCCTGGTCCAGGTGTTCGTGATCCCCTCGGGTTCGATGGAGCAGACCATCCTGATCGGGGACCGGGTACTGGTGGACAAGCTGACCCCCTGGTTCGGCAGTGAGCCGCAGCGCGGCGACATCGTGGTGTTCAAGGACCCGGGCGGCTGGCTGGAGCGCGACCGCAAGCCGTCCGAGGACGGCCCGGTGCTGGGTGCGGCCAAGCAGGTGCTGACCTTCGTCGGACTGCTGCCCTCCGACAACGAGCAGGACCTGATCAAGCGGGTGATCGGCGTCGGCGGGGACACCGTCGAGTGCTGCGACGCGCAGGGGCGCCTCAGCGTCAACGGCCACCCGGTGGAGGAGTCCTACCTCGCTCCCGGCAACCCGCCGTCCCGGCAGGCCTTCAGGATCCAGGTGCCGCAGGGGCGGCTGTGGGTCATGGGTGACCACCGGGACGTCTCCGCCGACTCCCGTTTCCACATGGGCAATCCGGGACAGGGGACGATCCCGCTGAGCGGCGTGGTCGGTCGCGCGTTCGTGACCGCCTGGCCGCTGGACCGCTTCCATCAACTCGATGCGCCCGGTTCACTCTCCTCTCTCGCCCGGATGCCGCAGGCCGGCGGAACTGCCGCGGGATCGGTGGGCGTTGGGCCGGTTCCTGCGGAACCGCCGCTCGTTATGGGGGTGTTGGGCATCCTTCCGCTCGTCGTTCGCCGGTCGGGGCGGCCTCCGGAGTGAGCCGCACCGGCCGCCGACCGGACGGGCCTCGCGTGTGGGACCGCGAGCCGGATGCCTTGGAGTGATAGAGAAGTGCAGGTGCGGCCGGGAGTGGTCCCGGTCGCGGGCCGAGGCTGTGCTGGTGTCAGGGGAGTCCGCGGTGGGCAGCCCTGAGGCGTTCATGGTCGTGGTGAGCGTGGTGCCCGCTGTGCGGCACTCTGAGCGCGGGCGCGCGGGCGTCCGCACAGCAGGGAGGAGACGTTGTGGGGGATTTGGTGATCGGCGCCCGATCAGGCGCCGGAGAGCCCGAGGGCCCAGGCCGTCGGGCGGACCGGTCCACCGAGTCCGCGGCCTCCTCGGCCTCGGTCGAGGACGCGGCGGCGCAGACCGCCGACGGGCAGGGCGGTGCCGGGTCGGATGACTCCCCGGGCTCCCAGCACGCGGAGGCCGAGCCCGCGGACGGCTCGGAGTCGGAGGCTCCGTCCAAGCCGCGCAAGCAGCGCTCGTTCTGGAAGGAACTGCCGATCCTGGTCGGCATCGCGCTCATCCTCGCGCTGGTGATCAAGACGTTCTTCGTCCAGGCGTTCTCCATTCCGTCGGAATCGATGCAGAACACGCTGCAGGTCGGCGACCGCGTCCTGGTCGACAAGCTGACCCCGTGGTTCGGGGCCGAACCCGAGCGCGGTGAGGTCGTGGTGTTCCACGACCCGGGCGGCTGGCTGAGCGACGAGCCGACCCAGCAGAGCAGCAACTCTTTCCTCCGCGGTGTGCAGGACGTGCTCAGCTTCGTCGGCCTGATGCCCTCCGCCAACGAGAAGGACCTGATCAAGCGGGTCATCGCGGTCGGCGGGGACACCGTCGAGTGCGAGGGCGAGGGGCCGGTCAAGGTCAACGGCGTCGCGCTCAACGAGCCGTACGTCTACCAGGGCAACACCCCGTGCGGCGACCACCCGTTCGGCCCGGTCAAGGTGCCCAAGGACCGGATCTGGGTCATGGGCGACCACCGTGCCAACTCGCTGGACTCCCGCTTCCACATGGACCAGCCGGGCGGCGGCACCGTCCCGGTGGACAACGTGATCGGGCGTGCCTTCGTGGTGGCCTGGCCGGTCGGCCACTGGTCGACGCTGCCGGTGCCGGACACCTTCGACCAGAAGGGCCTGGCGGCGGCCGCGCCGATGGCGCCCCCCGTGGCCGGTGCGGTGGGGGCCGTTGCCCTGCTCCCGCTGGTGCGGCGGGTGCGTGGCCGGGCGGAGAGCCGCAAGGAGTCCTGAGCTCCACCGGATCGTGTTCCGCCGGGTTGGCCCCGGCTCTTGCGCGGGCCGTGGTACCGACGAGTAATCTGCTCGGACGTGCCACGGCCCGCCGGCGTTTCCGCCCGTGCCTCCGGCGTGCCAGTGGTGTTCTCCGGTCGGCCAGAGGTGGACGGTGTCGATGAGCAGTGTCGTGGAGCAGACGGCCGACCACCCGACCGCGCCCGCCCGTGCGGGCCGTCGGCCCGCCGCGGTGCTGCAGGGCGTCGCCCTGGCACTCGGGCTGGTGCTGATGGTCGGCGGCTTCGCGCTGATCGCGATCGACTACCGGCCGTACAAGATCCCCACCGCCTCGATGCACCCGACGCTGCGCGTCGGGGACACCGTGCTCGCCCGCAAGGTCGGCGGCGGCGACATCGGGCGGGGCGACGTGGTGGTCTTCCGGGACCAGGCCTGGGGCGGCGAGCTCATGGTCAAGCGGGTGGTCGCGGTCGGCGGGGACACCGTCGCCACCAGCGGGGCCGATCACCGGCTGACAGTCGACGGGCAGCCGGTGGACGAGCCCTACCTCGCGACGCAGGGCGGCCAGGGCCAGCCGTTCAGCGTGACGGTGCCGCAGGGCCGGCTGTTCCTGCTCGGCGACAACCGGGTGGGCTCGCTGGACTCCCGCACCCACCTGGAGGTGGACGGCGGGACCGTCCCGGCCGAGGCCGTCGAGGCGAGGGTCGAGGCCACCGTGCTGCCCTTCGGCCGGACGGGCCTGCTCGACCGGGTCACGGACTTCGACGGCTTCGCGGGCCCGAAGGCCTCGCAGCCGGGGCCGCTGGAGCCCTCCGCCTACGCCGCCGTCGCGGGCGCGGCGCTGATCCTGGTGACTTCGGCGGTGGGCGGGGCGGCGGGTCTGGCCCGCCGGCTCCGGGGGCGCAGCTCCTGAGCGGGGCCGTCGCCCCGCGGGCCGCTCTGCCGAACATCGCCCCGGACGACCGCGCCGGGTGGCAGGATCGGTAGCGCCACCGATGCGAACGGAAGGAGCGTGGAGCGCCGCCATGACAGCACGGCGCCGCAGAGCGGCGCGGATCCTGCTGCTGGACGGGCTGGACCGCATCCTCCTCTTCCTGGGGGCCGACCCGGCCACTCCGGGGGAGACGTGGTGGTTCACGCCCGGGGGAGGCTTGGAGGCGGGGGAGGACGTGCGGGAGGCCGCCGAGCGGGAGCTCGCCGAGGAGACCGGCCTGCGGGGTGTGGACCTGGGGCCCTTGGTGGCGTACGGCACGGTGTCGTTCTCCTTTCAGGGACAGCGCTACGAGCAGGAGCAGTGGTTCCACCTGGCCCGGACCACGGAGACGGTGCTGGACCACTCGGGCATGGGCGCCGACGAGCACGCCCAGTTGCTCGCGGCGCGTTGGTGGACGGTCGAGGAACTGAGGGGGACCGCCGAGACGGTCTATCCGGTCGGTCTGGCGGACTTCCTGGAGCGGCTGCTGGTCGAGGGCCCGCCGGTGGATCCGGTACGGCTCTGACCGTGGGTGCGGTGGTCCACAATGGGTGGACGTGACAAGTTGAGGGGACGCCTGGATGAGTGCCGAAGATCTCGAGAAGTACGAGACCGAGATGGAGCTCAAGCTCTACCGGGAGTACCGGGACGTCGTCGGCCTGTTCAAGTACGTGATCGAGACCGAACGACGGTTCTACCTC
Organism: Kitasatospora sp. MY 5-36; assembly: GCF_001182915.1. Lineage (NCBI taxonomy): Bacteria > Bacillati > Actinomycetota > Actinomycetes > Kitasatosporales > Streptomycetaceae > Kitasatospora > Kitasatospora sp. MY 5-36. The sequence continues at coordinate 17,240 of NZ_LFVW01000090.1, read as the reverse complement.
ACCAACGACTACGAGCTGCAGGTGCACTCGGTCCAGGGCGAGGTGTTCTTCGAGGTGTCGATGGCGGATGCGTGGGTCTGGGACATGTACCGGCCGGCCCGGTTCGTCCGCAAGGTCCGGGTGCTGACCTTCAAGGACGTGAACATCGAGGAACTCGCGAAGAGCGATCTGGAGCTGCCCTCGGACGAGTCCGGCTTCGGGAACTGACGTTGGACGACTCCGTCCCGCGTTGTCCAGCCGAATTTCGCGGGAACGGGGCTTCTCACCCCTGCGGGTGACAGGAGTTGTCCACAGGTCCGAGTTATCCACAGGGAACGGGAATTCCCGGGCCTCGCCGTGCGCGTTGGGGCAGCCTCCTCGGCGGAGGTGGTCACCATGCAGCACACCGTCGTGCAGGACCAGGCCGTACCGGACACGGCCGCAGCCGGGAAGGCCCCGCGGGCGATCCCGGACCGCAGCACCAGGAACGGGCTCGGCCGGTACGGGGAGCGGGTCGCCGCCCGCCGCCTCGCGGAAGCCGGGCTCCGCATCCTGGACCTCAACTGGCGCTGCGCCGAGGGCGAGCTGGACATCGTCGCCCTCGACGGCGACACCGTGGCGGTCTGCGAGGTGAAGACCCGCTCCGAGCGGGGTTTCCAGCAGCCCACCGAGGCCATCGACCGGGCCAAGGCCGCCCGGCTGCAACGCCTGGCCGAGCGCTGGATGGCCGAGCGCTGGCCCGATCACTTCGCCCGGCTGGCCGGCCCCGGCTACGACCCGGGGCCCACCGATCCGCAGTGGCCTCCCGCCCCACCGGGCGGGGTGCGGATCGACCTGGTCGCGGTGGTCAACCGGGCGCGGGGTGCGGCCCTGGTCGACCACCTGCGGGGGGTGGTCTGAGATGGCCTTCGCCCGTACCTGTTCCGTCGCGCTGGTCGGCGTCGACGGAGTGATCGTCGAGGTCCAGGCCGATCTGGAGCCCGGGGTGGCCGCGTTCACCCTGGTCGGCCTGCCCGACAAGGCGCTCACCGAGGCCCGCGACCGGGTCCGTGCCGCGGTCGTGTTCCCTGTCAAGTTCAACGTGTTGAGATTCTGGCCGGCGAGCCGTGAGGAGACGCCGAGGTCCCGGCTCACTCCCAGATGGGCAGCGGTGGTCTCGCAGCGTGGGTCCCCAGGGGCCGAAGGCGTGCTCCGTAGCGTGGGTGAATGACCTCTTCGCAGTGGCTGGTGCTGCTTGGCTTGGTATTCCAGGTGGCGGGAGCCTCCCTGGCATTGTTCGGGTTTTCGATGACGTGGCGTAGGCATCACGGCTCGGAGCCTTTCTGGGCGCCGGTCATTCGAATGGCCCATTGGGTGCGTGATCGTGCGGTTGCCGCCGGGGCTCGGGTGAAGCTGATCGTGTTCCGGTTGCTTCGAAGGCCTGTCCACCGGCTCGTGCATGCAGAGGATGCGGCCGTCGCCGTCGACGCGGCGCTTGGGTTGAAGGTCACCCGGGCGCCGGTGCCCGCCGAGCTCGCCGCGCTGGCGAAGGGGCTTGCGGACCTTGCGGCCGTCGTCGACTTGCAGCGGGAAGACAACCGGATCGAGCACGAGCGCATGCGGTCCGAGCTCGCCGACCACTCTGCGAGGCTCGCCAGGACCACTCGCGAGCTGGCCATCGGTGGTCTCCGGCTCCAGGTCTGGGGCGTCCTGCTGATCACGGCCGGAGCACTGCTCGCGGGCATCCCTTCCCTCGGCGCTGCCCAGTGCCCATGAGTCCGGCTCCTGCGTTCCCTTTAATGGATCACGCGCGTCATTAAAGGGAACGGGGCCAGCAGGGCCTCAGCAACACATCGGGCGGGCCCTGAGCCGGGCATGGCTTAGCCCCGGCGACATGGCCGAGGCCAGCGGTCCACCGGGGCTTTCAGAACGAGTGTAGGGCCAGCAGGTGCCCGCTGGTGCGGGGACCCGAGGCCGGACCCGCTGGGTCGAATCCGATCAAGGAAACGTTTCCAGTTTCGGCGGGTTTCCAGGGATAGGAAACCCGCCGAAACTGGAAACGTGCCTCTCCGCGCCAGGGTCGTAGGTGCCTGGCTGTGGTGCCCCCGAGCCGTCCGGACGGCTCGGGGGCACTCGCGCGGGGTGGGGTCAGGCGCTCAGCTCGAACGCCGGGGCGACGTCGCCGCCGGGACAGGGGGCGGCCGGGCGGCAGTCCGAGCCGCTGCAGCCCGCCGCGTCGGCCGCCGAGTAGACCTCCGGGGCGGCGCCGTAGCCGGCCGCGATCAGGGCGGCGACGGTGTCGCGGACCTTGTCGGGGGTGCCGTAGTTGTCGGCGGGCTCGTGGTGGATGAACCGGCCGCCGGTCAGGCGGGACATGAAGGCGAAGTTCTTGCGGGTGCGCCGCAGGGCGGCGTGCCAGACCTCGTCCATGTCGACGGTGAGCGCGTGACCGGCCAGCGGGTCGTCGGCGACGATGGTCGCCCAGTCGGCCCAGGCCGTCACCAGCAGGCCGATGTAGTCGTCGCTGAAGTCGGGGTTCTCCTTGGCGACGTCGGCGGCCAGGTCGGCCGCGAACTCGGAGAACTCGCCGGCCAGCAGCTCGGCGCCGCGCGACCTGGTGAGGGTGTCACTCATGGTGCTCCTCCTTGATCTCCTCTTTCGGGTGGTGCCGGACCCGTCCCGCCGCCGCGAGTGCGGCGCCAGGACGGGAGTCAGCGGGTTGTCCCGTGGGACGGGTGCGGTCAGGGGCGGCCGAGGGCGCGGAAGGTCCAGCCGGCCGCGCGCCAACGCTCCGCGTCGAGGCTGCCGCGCGCGTCGATGACCCTGGGGACCGCGATGTGCCGGACGAGGTCGGCGGGGTCCGCGTCGGAGTACTGGGACCAGTCGGTCAGGTGCAGCAGCAGGCCAGCGCCCGTGACGGCCGAGGCCAGGTCGTCGGCGTAGTCGAGCGCGGGGTAGGCCCTGCGGGCGTTCTCCATCGCCGCGGGGTCGTGGACGGTGACCTCGGCCCCGGCCCGGTGCAGGGCGTCGGCGACTGCCAGGGCCGGGGAGTCGCGGATGTCGTCGGTGCCCGGCTTGAACGCGGCGCCCCAGACGGCGATCCGCTTGCCGATCACCGTGCCGCCGAGCGCCTCGCGGGCGAGCTCGACGGTGTGCTCGCGCCGGCGCTGGTTGATCACGTCGACCTGGCGGAGCAAGGTGGCCGCCTGGTCGGCGCCGAGCTCTTCGGCGCGGTGGGTGAACCCGGCCAGGTCCTTGGGCAGGCAGCCGCCGCCGAACCCGAGGCCGGGCCGCATGCCCTTGGCGCCGATCCGCTGGTCATAACCGAGGGCGAGGGCGAGCTGCTGGACGTCGGCGCCGGTCAGCTCGCAGAGCTCCGCCATCGCGTTGATGAAGGAGATCTTGGTGGCGAGGAAGGCGTTCGCGGCGCCCTTGATCAGCTCGGCGGTGGGCATGTCGGTGACGATCAGCGGCGACCCGGCGGCCAGGATGTCGGCATAGACGGCCCGGAAGACGGCCTCGCTGCGGGTGTCGCCGTCCTCGATCCCGAGCACGATCCGGTCCGGCCGCAGGGTGTCCTCGACGGCGAACGACTCGCGCAGGAACTCCGGCGACCAGGCCAGGCCGACGCTCACCCCGGCCGGGGCGTGCTCGTCCAGGGTCAGCCTCAGCTGAGCGACGGTGCCGACCGGGACGGTCGACTTGCCGACGATCACCGCGCCGTCGCCGAGCCTGGGGGCCAGGCGGCGGACAGCGGTGTGGAGGTGGGTGAGGTCGTAGGCGCCGCTGCCGTCCTGCTGCGGGGTGCCGACGCCCAGGAAGTGGATGTCGGCGAAGGCGGCGGCCTCCGCGTAGGAGGCGGTGAAGTGCAGGTTGCCAGCGGCGGTGTGCTTGGCGAGCAGGTCGTCCAGGCCGCGCTCGACGAACGGGGCCTGGCCCTTGTTCAGGGCGTCGACCTTGTCGGCGTCGGTGTCCATGCCGAGGACCTGGTGGCCGAGCTCGGCCATCGCGGCGGCGTGGGTCGCGCCGAGGTAGCCGCAGCCGATCACGGTGAGCTTCACGAACGTGTCCTTCCAAGGGGGGCGGGGTGCCGCCCGGACCAGGCGCCCAGACCCCCTCGAGGACGGGGCTGTCAGGCGCCGGGCCGGGCGGCCAGGTAGCGGTGGATGCCGTGACGGATGAACGGCGGGACGGTCAGGACGGGCAGGTGCTCGGGGGCGAAGAACTGGAGCTTGACGCCCTCCGCGAGCGGCAGGGCCTGCTCGTCGCCGTCCCAGGTGCCGGCGAAGAACGTGATGATCTGGCCGGAGCCGACGCTGTCCTTCGTCTCGAAGAGCTCGGCCAGGTCGTCGACGGCCAGACCGGCCTCTTCATCGAGCTCGCGGACGATCGCGGCGGCCGGGTCCTCGCCGGGGTCGCAGCCCCCGCCCAGCAGGCTCCAGTGATCAGGCCAGGCGATGCCGGCGATGTCGTCGCGCAGGTGCAGCAGGAGCTCGCCGCGCCGGTTGGTGATGATCGCGACCGCTCCGCGCGGTTCGGCGGCGGACGGCTCGTCGGGGAGAGTCTGGGAGTCCATCCCCTCACCGTAGTGAGCCGACGGCCCGTCATGCCGCCGCCTCCACCGGCTGGTCGTTGAACCAGGCCGCAGCCATGAGCGACTGCATCCGGGTCCGGTCGAACCGCCCGCCGGGCTTCAGGCCGCCGGCCAGCAGCGGCCGCAGCGAGCGCGGAGCCTGGTCGAGGGCGGCGCTGATCTGGGCGGTCGCCCAGGGCTCCAGCGGGCCGGTCAGCCAGCTCGGGACCGGGGAGGCGAACCCGAGCTTGTCCCGGCTGCCCCAGACCTCGGACGGAAGTCCGAGCGCCTTCGCGGCGTCCCGCAGGATCCGCTTGCCGGCCGTCGGCTCGCCGATCTTGTGCTCGACCGGCAGCCGGTAGCAGAACTCGACCAAGTCCCGGGCCAGGAATGGCGAGCGCCGCTCCAGCGCGAACGCGGAGGCCAGCTTGTCGCTGGTCATGACCAGCGGGCGCCAGGCCGTGGCCAGGTCCGCGAGCGTCAGCCCGCGGGCCAGGTCCCCGCCCGCCCGGTCCAGGGCGTCCGCGACGACCTCGCGAAGGCGCCCGTCCGGGTCCGCTCCGCGCAGGATGAGCCGGACGATCGCCTCGGCCGGCTCCAGCGGCTCACCGGCCGGGTGCAGGAGCTTGGAGGCCAGCGGCCGGTAGGCCTCCATCCCGGCGTCCAGCACCGCCTGCGGACCGAACAGGACGAGCGCGTGGCGGACGTAGCCCATCAGGAACTCGTCCGGCCCCAGCCCGCCGACCACGACCCGGATGCCCCGCTCGGCGACCGCCCGGTAGGCCATGTGCTCGGAGAACGTGGACGCGTTGCCCATCGGGTAGTCCAGCGCGTGCATGATCTCCGGCAGCGCGCGGGCGAAGTCCTGGGCGGTCGGCTCGATCACCACCAGCTCGGCGCCGATGTCGCGGGCGACGACGGCCGCCGTCGCGGACTCGTCCAGGCGGTCCTGGCCGGGGTAGCGGACCGTGACGCAGACCTGCGGCCGCATCAGGTAGGCCAGCACCGACGAGTCGAGCCCGCCCGAGAGCAGGAGCGCGAAGTCGGAGCCGGGGGCCCGCAGCGGGACCCGGTCGGCCAGCAGGGTCGAGAACCGGGCCAGCGCGGTGCGGTAGTCGCCCTGCCAGGGCTCCAGGCCCTCCAGCGCCCACCAGGTCTGCTGAGCGAGGGAGCCGGAGGCGACGTCGAAGGCCAGCAGGGTGGCCGGCGCGAGGAGCTGGATGCCCTGGAACGGGGTGTCGACGCCGGTCGGCGTCTCGATGCTCAGCATCTCCGGGCGGACGACCAGCGGGGCGGTGCCGTAGCCGGTCAGGGTGGTGACCTCGGAGGCGAACGCGAGGCGGCCGCCGTCCAGGCGCCAGTAGAGCGGCTTCTCGCCGAGCCGGTCCCGCGCCAGGAACAGCCGGCCCTCGCGCGGGTCGTAGGCGGCCAGCGCGAACATGCCGTCCAGGGCGGCCAGGCAGCCGGGGCCGAGCTTGGCCCAGGCCCGCAGCACCAGGTGGGCGTCGCTCTCGCCGGGCTCCAGCGGGATGCCCCAGGCCGCCGCGACCTGCCGGTAGTTGTAGATCTCGCCGTTGAACGTGAGGACGACGCCGCTGGCCGGGTCTTCGTAGGGGCCGGGCTGGGCGGTGGTGTCGACGATCAGCAGGGTGTTCATGGACAGCACCGCCCGGCCGTCGGCCGAGGTGAGATGCCGGGTGCCGTCGGGGCCGCGGTGCCTCTGAGCGAGGCCCATCGCGGCGACTGTCGTCTGGTGGCGGGCGGCGTCAGCGCCGGCCAGTCCTGCGATTCCGCACATCTGGTTGTCACCCCCGAGCGTGAATCGGTGAAGGCCCCCGCCGGAAGGTCTGTGGTCCGGTCCGGCGGAGGCCCGGGGCATCAGACAACCGCGTCCGGCCGGGCCGGGGCAGGGCTCGCAGGGGGGCTCACAACTCGCGAAAGCGGTTCACCGCGAGCGGCGAAGGCAATACCCTCGGTGATCCGGCCTCGGTGCCGGGTGTACGACTTCTCGTGCCCAGTCGCGTACGACTTCCGCGCAGAGCCGCGCGGGACCGATTGAGGGGGACGCTGTGGCGTCGACCACCCGCCGGGCCAAGCCGCCGAACGACGCGCTGGCCCGGATGATCGAAAAGTGTGACGGGGCCAGCCACAAATCGCTGGCCCTGCGGGTGAACCAGCTCGCCCACGAAGCCGGGCTGACCACCACATATACGCATACCTCGGTCGCGAACTGGTGCCGCCGGGGCATGGTCCCCGACTGGCCGGTGCCCAAGCTGCTGGCCCAGGCGATCGGCGAACGGCTCGGCCGGCCCGTGCAGTTGGCGGAGATCGGTATGGCGGATGCGGAGACACCGGACACCGCGGTGGGGTTGGATTTCCCGCGAGACCCCGCCGACGCAGTCCGCGTCGCCACTTCGTTCTGGAGCAGTGTGAACCGCCGCGACTTCCTCACCGGAACGGGCTTCGCCGTCTCCGCGTTCGCCACCCCGGTGACCCGCTGGCTGGTCACCCCCGCTGACGATGACTCCGCCCACCGGGGCCGTGGCCGGGTCGGTGCGGCTGATCTCGCCGAGCTGCGGGAGGCCGCCGACGACGCCCGGCGGTGGGACTCGAAGTATGGCGGCGGGAACTGGAAGGCGAACTCGGTGACGGCCTGTCTGCAGGAGAGGGCGGTGCCGCTGCTGAACGGCTCGTTCAGTGACGACGTGGGCCGCGAGCTGTTCTCGGTGACCGCCGAGCTGTCCCGCCTGGCCGGCTGGACCGCCTTCGACGTCGGCCAGCACGACGCCGCCCAGCGGCACTTCATCCAGGCCCTCCGCCTCGCGCGGGCCGGCGGCGACGTCGAGCTCGGCTGCTATGTGCTCACCACGATGGCGATGCAGACCCTGCTGCGGGGCTTCGCCAGCGAGGCCATCGACATGACCCAGGGCGCCTTCCAGCGGGCCAAGGGCGAGGCGGCCCCGCGGGTGCTGGCCTTCACCAAGCTCATCGAGGCCCGGGCCCATGCCCGTGACAACAATGCCAAGGCCGCCTCGGCCGCGCTGGCGGCCTCCGAGAGCCTGCTCGACCAGGCCCGCGACGGCGCCGGGGAACCCGCCTGGATCGACTTCTATCACCACGCCCGGCTCTCCGCCGACGCCGCCGAGGTCTTCCGCGACCTGAAGAACCCCAAGGCCGCCCTGGCCTGGAACGCGCAGGCCGCCGCCATGCAGCCGGGGGTGTTCACCCGCTCCGTCGGCATGCGCCTGGCCATCGTGGGAACGGCCCACCTCCAGGCCAAGGACCTCGACCAGGGCTTGGAGCTCGGCAACCAGGCTGTCGACATCCTCGCCCGCGTCAAGTCCTCCCGGGCCCTGGACTACGTTCGCGAGTTCAACACCGCCCTCGCGCCCTGGCGGCGCGAGCCGGCCGTCCGCGAGCTTCTCCAGCGCACCCGCACCGAACTGAGCATGGCGGCGTGAACCGCCCCATCCTTCCCCCCTCCTCGAGGGGGGAAGGACGGGCCAACGTGCTCAGTCGCGTACGACCTGAGCTGACGCGCTCAGCCGGTAGGCGTGCGCGGGGCCGGGGGCTGCGGCTGCCCCGGCAGAACCCGAAGCCGGCCGCGCGGAGCGGTGAGCTCGCCCCGCAGCTGCTGGTTCTCCAAGGTCAGCTGGTTGACGGTGCGGACCAGGCCCTGGACGTCCGTGCGGAGCTGGGCGAGCTCCTCGGCGTCGGCGGCCCGCAGTTCCTTGAGCTTGACGATCTGCTTGCGCAGTCGCTTCTCGCCGTCGGGCAGCTGCCCGCGCTCGCGGACCCGGTCGTAGAACTCGTTGCGCAAATCCGGGTGCCGCTGGGTGAGCGCGTTGCGGGGGACCTGGGCCTCCTGGGCCAGCGCGACGACGGTCAAGGCCCCGGTGGAGTGCTCCGGGTTCCCGGCCAGGATGCGGTCCATCGCCGCGCGGATGCGGTCGCGTTCGTCGAGGGCGGGGCTCATGCGGGGATCTCCTGACGGGTGAAGCGGGTCCGGTCGTGCTCGTCGGCGTAGGCGCGGAGCTTGTCGGCGTTCGCGCGCAGTCGGTCACCGATCGGCTGGGGTGTGTGTGCGGCCCGCTTGTCGATGCGGTCGGCCCGCTCCCGCAGCGCGGCCGCGTGGTCGTCGGTGCGGACGGTGTTCCCGCAGCCGGGGACGCACCGGTCCAGCGTCGGAGCGTCGAGGCCGACGCCCTCCCGCTGACACAGGGCCCGGTCCTCCTTGTAGAGACAGAGCAGGAGCGCGTGCGGGTTGTCGTAGAGGACGGCGCCGTCCCGGGCGAGGTAGCGGCGGGCGGCAGCGTACTTGCGGGCGAAGTCGGTCTTGATCTCGCGGCCCTCGAACCGGCGGCCGGTGGCAGCCTCCACCACGGCCCGGCGGGCGGACGGGCCGGAGATCCCGGAGCCGGTCTCGAACTGCTCGTGCAGGTCGGCTGCTGTCTCGGCGGTGGCCAGCGCGGTCTCCAGGGCGAGCACGTCGTGGATGCCGCCGCGGCTGCGGGTGCCGTAGCCGCCGGAGACCTCGGTGTTCAGCGTGGTGCGGATATGGCCGTACTGAATGGCGAGGGCGACCAGCCCGCCGGGACGGCGGGCGATGTGCCAGGCCAGGGTGCGGCGGAAGCGCGCGGTGCCGATGTTGCCGTGCGGGTCGGGCGGGATCACCTCGCCGGGCAGCCCCTGGGCCTCGGCCTCGGTGTTCGCCCAGGCGGCGAAGTCCTCGATGCGCTGGCGCATCGACTGGGCCCGCAGGGCGCCGCGGGTGCTCGGGCGGGCCCCGTAGAGAGCGTCGTGGGCGTCGTGGTCGAACAGCAGGTGACCGGCGGGGACCATGCGTTCCAGGACGCGGATCGCGTTGACCACCGGGGTGATCGCCACCCACGGGACGTCGCGCTCGGTGCCGCCGGCCAGGTAGTTCCCCTCGTCGTCGGTTGCCGTCTTGTAGTGGACGCTGCGGATCAGATGCCGCCCCGTCTCGCCGTTCTCGTCCGGCAGCGGGTCCGGGCAGCAGCCGGACCGCATCCCCAGCACCTCCTCGGGACGCATACCGGTCAAATACGCACAGACTATGAAAGATGCCGTGCCAAGATGCCGCATCAACGCGGAAGCCTCGGTGAAGTCGATCGCCGCCCGCCAGGGGACGCCGGCGATCCGGCCGGTGACCGGGACGTCGAGCGGACACGGCCCGGGCCGCAGCCCCGCCGCCTCCGTCAGGCCGTAACGCTTGATCGCCGTGTCGACCTGCCGCGCGGAGGCGCCGGTCAGACCGCCGACGTAGGAGCGGGCGAAGCGCAGTTCGCCGCGGTGCCAGACGGCCGGCACCGGCGCCCCGGCCTCGACGATCGGCGTGAGGTAGGCGGCCAGAGCCGCCTTCCCGGCGGGGCTGGCAGCGGTCGTGCGGGCGGCCTCGGCCAGCCGCCTCGTCTCCTCCCAGGCGGCCAGGATGTCGTCGGCGAAGTCGTCGACCATCCGCATCGCCCAGATCAGCAGCGGCCCCATCGTCGCCGTCGCCAGCGGCTCGCGCGAGTTCTCCCCGCCGCCGCCCTTCTCAGAGGGCAGGTAGTCGTCGATGCCCCTCTCGTCCCACGGCGGCCGGGCGATGCCCGCCGGACGCGCGCTGAGCTGGTCGAACGCCCACATCCGCGTGACGAAGCCCAGCAGCTTGATCACCCGGCTCCGGCCGACGCCGGAGTCGCGCACATGCTCGCCGTACTCGTGCAGGACGGCCCCGTCTGCCTGGGCCAGGCTGTGGATGCCGCGTTTGTCCAGCCAGTGGGCCATGCGGAACCACTCCTGCACCGCCTGCCAGGTGGTGTCCGGGCCGAGCCGCGATCGGCGCGATCGGCGTTCCTTCACGAACGTCGGCCGTAGTTCGCCGTTCAGCGTCGTCCAGACCAGCAGCCGCATCTCCTCGCGCACCGCGGGCGGGCACTTGGACCAAGTGATCACCCGCAGTGAGGTGGCGGGATTGTCGACCAGCGGGGCCAGCGGCCACTTCGCCGCGCTGTAGTAGGTGTTCAGGTGAGCGTGCAGAGCCACGACGCGGTGCTCGGGGATGACAGGCGTGCGGGGGCCGGGCAGCGGGGTTCGGTAGCGGTCCGGTTCAACGGCGGTGGTCACGGGTTGAGCTCTCCAGCCAGCAGGTGGTCGATGAGGGTGCGGTCATCGCCGGTGATCCGTTCCAGGGCGTGGGCCCACCCGCCCGGTCCGACCCGCCGCTTCAGCTCCTCCAGGCGGTCGTGGTGATCTCCCCAGTCGCGCCGCCAGGCCGACGACGGCAGTGCCGACCGCAGGCCCTCCAGGCTCTGGTGCAGCAAGGCCAGGCGGGGATGGTGGCCGGGGTGGACATGGGCATTGGTGCAGGCCAGACACAGCAGGAACGAGGCCCCGCAGCCCCCGGTCGGCGCGGGCCACGGACTCGCGTCGGCGTCCGAGCAGTCGGCGGTCGCGGTCTCGGCGTCGTTCGGGTCCGGCGCCTCTCGCAGCTCGGCGACCAGGACCGCCTTGCGGGCCACCGCCACGGCCTCCTCGGCGCCGTCGGCGATCACCGGGACGGCCGCCGCCTGCACGTTCTTGTCCGGCAGGACGTAGACGCGGTCGTGGGTCTCCTGGGAGTGCTGGGCCGGTTCGCGGCGCTCGACCGCGCGGACCGTCCGCCGCCCCCGCTGGAACGGCGAGCCCTTCAACCCCACTTTCCCTGTCCACCACTTCACGTCGTCGTGGCCGAGGCCGAAGTAGAACGGGCCGACGGGCGGATGCCGGTCCTTGTCCCCAAGCTCCCTGCCCACCCGGCCGGTGCGGGAGACCACCAGCAGGTCGGTGCCCGGCGCCAGCCGCTCCACCGCCGCCCGCGCGAAGCGGGTGGCCGCCAGCGCCTCCGTGATCAGCCGCCCCGGCGTGCCGGCCCCGTGGTCGGTGACGTTCTCCGTCTCATACCACTCGCCGCCCCCGCGCCGGCGCTTCTCCACCGGGATGCGGTAGGTCACCTTCCCGTCGTCCCCACCCGGGTCCGGGGCGGCCCGCGGAACCTCCGCCCGGTCGATCACCGACAGGTTCCACCCGTACTCCGCCAGCAGCAGCACACCCAGCGCGGCCGCCTCCGGCCGCGACAGGAACAGCCGCTGCCACGTCGCCTCGGTCGCCTGCCCGCCGAGCGCCTTGCGGTACTTCTTGGCGACGTAGGGCTGACCGCTCGGCCCCGGGATGCGCGGCAGGTCGCCGTCACGGGCGATCAGCTCCAAGGCCTCGCCGACCACCCAGGGCGTGCTGTCCGGCGCGAACTCCCCGGCGCGGAAACGCTCCAGGTGGCGGGCGTTCTCCTCGATCCGCAGCAGGGCCGACCGGAACATCCGCCGGGCCACCAGCTTGATCTCCTCGAACTCCGACGTGCTGTAGGACTGCCGCGTGCTCTTGTGCGCCGGAATCCGGCGGGCCAGCGCGTCGCTCACCGGTCCGCCCTGCAGCCGCTGGTCGTCCAGCAGCAGCGAGCACACCAGCCTGAACCCGGCCCGGTTCGTGCCGGTCGACGCCATGACCAGCCAGAACCGGTCGATCAGCGCGGCGGTGAACTCCTCCACCCGCTGCGGCGGGCTCTCCAGGGCGGCGAGGAACTTCCCGAACACCTCCAACCAGAACCAGACCGAACGGGACGAGCGATGGACGCTCCACCGGTTCGGATCGCACCGCGCGGCGAACAGCACCGCCAGGTCCCGCTGGAGCGGTTCCGCGACCGGCAGCGTCGCGAAGTCGTACTCCCTGACCCGGCCCGCCATGTTGAAGTGCCGAACCAGCAGGCCATCGGGCTGAAGCCGCTCGGGCCGGGAATGGCCGGCCGCAGGCAGCACGGCCTTGCGCCCGCGGCGGCTCACGCAGCCCTCGCTGCGGGCAGCGTCATCCGGGCGTCGATGTCCTGGATGCCCTCGGCGTCCCGGGCCACCCGCGCGAACACCCCGTCCAGGTCCGGCAGCATCGCGTCCACCGGCTCCTCAGAGGACGCCAGCATCGACTCCAACTGCAGGTTCCTGACCGGCGCAAGGTAGTGCTTGACCGTTGTCTCCCGGTTTGCGTGCCCGAGTAGGCCTTGGACCATGAACCACGGATCGCCGTAAAGCAGACGGAAATCACGCCTCTCGTCCGGTGTGAGCCCAAAGCGGCGGTCCATGACCGCGTTCAGCACCACCAGCACGAACAACGCGAACGAGTGCCGAGCGGAGTGCACGGTCGCATAGGGCGCGTAGACCCGGTGCGGGTCCATCCGCTGATGCTCCGGCGGTGTCAGCACCTCCTTGCATCGCTCGTTCGCCGCCCTGAAGACGCCCTCCCACGAGTGCGGCAGAAACGGCAGGCCCTGCTCGTTCAGCCACAGCCACAACGGCTCCGGACCGCCCGGCCCCTCGATGAACAGCAACGTTCGCTCCTGCCACGTCAGCTTGTTCAGCTCACGCTCGCCCGTGACACCGTCCCGATCGCACCAGCGGACCTTGGGCTTCAGCCCGCCGCCGACCTCGGTAACCAGCCGCATCTGGGGCAGCCGCTCGTAGCGACCGGCCGCCTGGGCCTTGCTGATCGCCAAGGCCCGCGAGGACTCCATGTACGTCTCGACGTCGCCGACCGCCCCGACCGAGGCGTAGAACGTCCGTGCCGTCTTCGACCGCGTCACCTGCGCGGCCAGCTTGCCGTGGCAGTAACGGCCGCCGGACAGAGGCAACTTGGGGATCTCGAACGTCAGCAGCGAAGCGCCCTCCTGGCGCCGCACCCCCGACGAGACGAGAAGCCTGGTGAAAGCCACATTGCGGTCTTCCAGCCGGCCCACCCAGCCCGGCTCCGGAACCCCGTCCCGGCCGTGACCGCGCAGGCCCACATCCACCCACAGCCGCCACGTCCGCGGGGTCAGCCAGTGCACGTTCGACGACCGGGCGTCCTTCGCCTTCGCCTCGGGAGCCTCCACCACCTCGCCGCGGGCCGTCACCACCTGCCGCATCGTCACCGGGTTGGTGGTCACCCACCTCGACCTCACAGCCCACTTGAACAGGCCCAGGAGCGCGGCCAGCTCCCGGTCCCACTTCGACCCGCCGACACGAGACGGGTTCTCCGGAGCGAACCGCCGCCAGTCCTCGTAGTCCTCCAGGTCGCGTGGGATCGTCTCCACCCACGACTTCCCGCGACCCCACTGGTACGTCAAAAACAATGCGATATCCGTCGTGTAATTCCTCTTCGTCTCCAGCTCATATCCACGGAACTTCGGCGACTGCCCGTAAAGGCCCAAAAGCGGGTCCACGCGGAAATCCGGCGAGAGGAAGATCGGATCGCCCTCCCGCACCCCGGCCGCCGTCTCCCGTGCCGCCAGGTCCTCCCACCCCTCCAGCAGCGACGACCGTAGACCGCCCCTCAACCTGTTCGGCGGCACCCAGAACACACGCCAACTCGTCACTGCGAGCACCCCTCTTGTACGGCTTCAACACGCTCATTCAATAGGGAAATGATCAACAGCGGCGAGGCCTGGCCACAGCGGAAGCTGACGGTCGGCCTCAGCCCCGCCTCGGTGCCCAAGAGCGGCAGCGGCTTCGACCTCGCGGTGGCCTGCGCCGTGCTGGCCGCCGCCGAACGGCTCGACCCCTCCGCGATCGCCGACCTGCTGATCATCGGCGAGCTGGGGCTGGACGGCCGGGTGCGGCCGGTCAGAGGGGTGCTGCCGTCGGTGCTGGCCGCCGCCGACGCCGGGTACCAGCGGGTCGTGGTCGCCGAGCAGACCGCACCCGAGGCCTCGCTCGTCCCCGGGGTGACGGTGATCGGCGTCCGCAGCCTGCGCCAGCTCGTCGCCATCCTGACCGGCGCGGCGGCACCGGAGGAGCCGCCCGATCCGATCGGGGGCAGGCCCGATCCGCTGATGGCCGGCCTGATGCTGCCCAGCGCCGGCGTGCGGGGCCTGCCCGACGACAGGGGGGCCCGGCTGGACATGGCCGACGTGGCCGGCCAGTACGAGGCCCGACGGGCGCTGGAGATCGCCGCGGCCGGAGGACACCACCTCTACCTGAAGGGCCCGCCGGGCGCGGGCAAGACGATGCTGGCGGAGCGGTTGCCCGCGCTGCTCCCGCCGCTGACCCAGAAGGAGGCGCTGGAGGTCACCGCCGTCCACTCGGTGGCGGGGCTGCTCCCGGCCGGGCGCCCACTGATCGACACCGCGCCCTACTGCGCCCCGCACCACTCCACGACGATGCCGGCCATCGTCGGCGGCGGCAGCGGTATGCCGAGACCGGGAGCGGTCTCGCTGGCCCACCGGGGCGTGCTCTTCCTGGACGAGGCACCGGAGTTCCCGGTCCGGGTGCTCGACGCGCTGCGCCAGCCGCTGGAGTCGGGCGAGGTGGTGATCGCCCGCTCGGCCGGATCACTGCGGCTCCCGGCCCGCTTCCTGCTCTGCCTGGCGGCCAACCCCTGTCCGTGCGGCCGGTACTCGCGGCGGGGCGAGGGCTGTGAGTGCACCCCCGCCATGGTCAGCCGCTACCAGGGGCGGCTCTCCGGGCCGCTGCTGGACCGGGTCGACCTCCAGGTCCAGGTGGCCCCGGTGACCAGGGTCGAGCTCATGGAACGGGACACCACGGCGGAGACCACCGAGACCGTCGCGGCCCGGGTGCTGGCCGCGCGGGAGCGGGCGGCGGCCCGGCTGGCGAACACCCCGTGGCGGACCAACGCGGAGGTCCCGGGCCACGAGCTGCGCACCCGCTGGCAGCTCACGGCCGGCGCACTCAACGACGCCGCACGGCAGTTGGAGCGGGGGCTGCTGACCGCCCGGGGCCTGGACCGGGTGCTCCGGGTCGCCTGGACGGTGGCCGACCTCGCCGGCCGCGACCGGCCGGACCAACGGGACGTGCGCACCGCCCTGGTCCTGCGCACCGGGGTGGAGCACGGACTGCCGCTGACCGAGCGGGTCTTCGGGCGGCTCGGTGGGATCCCGGCCCAGCGCGCCAGCCCGGACGGCGACTTGTCCGGGGAGCCCGAGACGCCTGACGAGCGTTCGCGAAACCAGAAGGGTGAGGCATGAACCAGTTGCTGAGGCAACCTCGAATTCCCGGTGGTTCCGATGCCGGGCCCGGCCCCGGGGCCACCCCCGAGACCGAGCCGGAACGCCTCGCCCGGGTGCTGCTCGGCCGACTCAGCGAGCCGGGGGACGCGGTGGTCGGTCGATGGCTCGCTCAACTTCCCGCCGTCGACGTGGTGAAGGCGATCCGGGACGGGACGGTGCCAGACCACCCGGGACTGGACGCCACCCGACTGTCCGGGTACCAGGCGCGGCTCCCGGGGCTGGACCCGCGGATGGACCTGAAACGGGTACGGGACGTCGGTGGGCGGTTCATCATTCCGGGGGACACGGAATGGCCCAGCCAACTCGACGACCTGGGTGACGGACGCCCGATCGGGCTCTGGGTGACAGGCACCGGCTCGCTGCGGCTGCTCGCGCTCCGCTCGGTCGCGATGGTGGGCTCCCGCGCCTGTACGGCCTACGGCGCCCACGTCGCGGGGGAGCTGTCCGCCCAACTGGCCGAGCGCGGCTGGGTGGTCGTCTCCGGAGCCGCCTACGGGATCGACGCGGCCGCGCACCGCGGGGCGCTCGCGGTCGGTGGGACGACCGCCGCCGTACTCGCCTGCGGCGTCGACGTGGCCTATCCCAAGGGCAACGCCGAACTGATCCGGCGGATCGGCGTCCAGGGCCTGCTGGTCAGCGAACTCCCGCCCGGGGAGCACCCGAACCGCTTCCGCTTCGTCCTCCGCAACCGGGTCATCGCGGCGCTCACCCGGGGGACGGTGGTGGTCGAGGCGGCGGTGCGCAGCGGTGCCCTGAGCACGGCTCGACGGGCGCGGGACCTCAACCGCCACACCATGGGCGTCGCGGGCCCGGTGACCTCGGAACTCTCCGCCGGGGTGCACGCCCTGATCCGCAGCGGCGGTGCCACCCTGGTCACCGACGCGGCCGAGATCACCGAGCTGATCGGGGCGATCGGGGAGGACCTCGCGCCGCAGCGCAGCGGCCCGGTGCTCCCGCGTGACCTGCTGGAGCCGGCGGTGGCCCGGGTGCTGGAGGCCGTACCGGCGACGGCGGAGGGCGCGCCGGTCGAGCGGCTGGCCCGGCAGTCCGGCCTCCCGCCGGACGAAGTCCTGCAACGGCTCTATGAGCTGGGGTCGCTCGGCTACGTGGAGCGGCACGGCGCGCACTGGCGCGTGGTGCGGAGGAGGTGAGCGCTGGGACCGGGAACACGTTTGGGTAGAGGGAACGCATGTCGGATCCGCCCGGCTGACCTGCCGATCCGGTTCTGCTGTCCGTCGCCCGGATCCGGTGTGCGAACGCCACCGGATCGGGGGACGACCGAGTGGCGGTAGCGCTTTGCAGTGAGTTGGTCACGCTACGCTCCACATGCCTTCCCTATCAGCACATGACTCGGCAGAACGGCGCAGACCAACGCATGCCCACACACATTCCCGGACACAGAGTGACCGGTGGCGCTCGGTCCTCGGGAGGGCCGCGGACCGAGCGGCGCCCCGCGTCCGACTACCCGTCCAAGTCGGCGGGGACGATGGGAGGCCTGTCCCGCCAGGGCGGGCGGCCGACGGTGGTGCCCCAGCCTACGGATGCGGCCCGGGGTGCCGAGCCGACCCCGGGCGCCGGCGCGGCCGACCTCGACGGCGCGCCTGTCGGGGCGCCCGCCGG
>NZ_LFVW01000912.1:0-3380 GCF_001182915.1 Kitasatospora sp. MY 5-36 | reverse complement strand
GGCCGCCGCCGGCACCGCCACCGCGGCCCCCGCACCCGGCCCCACCCCGGGCGGCAACAGCAGCAGCCAGTCCCAGACCCCCCAGGGCGAGGTCAGCGGCCTCTACGGCCAGGCCCCCGGCGCCCGTACCTTCGCCGCGCCGCGCGCCGCCGCGGCGCCGCTCACCCGGGCCCAGATCATCCAGCGCGCCCAGACCTGGGTCGACCAGGGCGTGCCGTACAGCATGAGCCGCTACTGGTCGGACGGCTACCGCCAGGACTGCTCCGGCTTCGTCTCGATGGCCTGGGGCCTGGGCAGCAGTCAGACCACCTGGACACTGCCCAACTTCGCCGAGCGGATCGGCAAGAACGACCTCCAGCCCGGCGACGTCCTCATCTACAACAACCCGGCCAACCCCCAGGCCGGCTCGCACGTCACGATCTTCGGCGGCTGGGCCGACTCCTCCCGCACCAAGTACGTCGCCTACGAGCAGACCGGCCCCTCCGCCAAGAAGCGCTCCACCCCGTACGCGTACTGGAACAACTCCGGCTCCTACGTCCCGTACCGCTACACCGGCCTGTCCTCCGGCAGCAACGACGGCGGCGGCACCTCCTCCACCGCCTTCCCCGGGGCCGACAAGTTCGGCCCCGGCGCCAACAACGCGTCCGTCACCAGGCTCGGCCAGCTGCTGGTGCAGCGCGGCGGCGCCGGGTTCTACTCCGAGGGCCCCGGCCCGCGCTGGGGCGAGGCCGACCGCAAGGCCACCCAGGCCTTCCAACAGGCCCAGGGCTGGCGCGGCGCCGAGGCCGACGGCATCCCCGGCAAGGACACCTGGGACTACCTGGTCAACGGCAAGGGCCGCAACATCGGCGGTGGGGGAGGCACCCCGCTGCCGCCTCCGCCGCCGCCCGTCACCGGGGGCTCCGCCTTCCCCGGCGCGCAGTACTTCGGGCCGGGCCAGAGCAACGACCACATCCGGCAGCTCGGCGAGCAGCTGGTCCGCAAGGGCTTCGGCGGCTCGTACAGCGTCGGCCCGGGACCGCGCTGGACGGAGAGCGACCGCCGGGCCGTCCAGGCCTTCCAGCAGGCCCAGGGCTGGCGCGGCAGCGAGGCCGACGGCTACCCGGGCCCCGACACCTGGCGCCGGCTCTTCTCCTGACGCCCCATCCGAGGCGCGGTGCCCACCCGGGCGCCGCGCCTCAGCGCTTCCCCGACATCCAGTGGAACAGGCCCATCCCGACGCTGGTCGCCAGGTTGAAGCTGGACACCCCGGGCCGCATCGGCACCGCCACCAACCGGTCGGCGCGGTCCTTGAGTTCCGCCGACACACCGTGCCGCTCCGTCCCGAAGGCGAGCAGCGCGTCGTCCGGGAACGGCACGTCCCGGATGTCCGCGCCCTCCGGGTCCAGCACGTACAGCGGCCCGTCCGGCAGCTCCGGCAGGGCCAGCCGCTCCACCGCGGTCGCGAAGTGCAGCCCCGCGCTCCCCCGCAGCACGTTCGGGTGCCACGGATCCAGGTCCCCGGTGGTCACCACCCCGGTGGCGCCGAAGCCCGCCGCGAGCCGGATCACCGCCCCGACGTTCCCCAGGTTGCGCGGGTTCTCCAACAGCACCACCGGCGCCCGGCGCGGCAGCCGGCCCAGCACCGCCCGGTTCGCCTCGACCCCGGGCCGCACCGCCAGCGCGACCACCCCGGTCGGGTGCAGCCGCGGCACCAGCCCCCGCAGCGCCGGCTCCGGCAGCTCCACCGCGAGCCCCTCCAGCGCCGGAACGACGTCCGGCGCCAACTCACCCGCCAGCGCCAGCAGCGCGCCCCGGTCCGCGGTCAGCACCCGCCGCACCTCGCCGCCGAACCGCAGCGCGTGCTTCAGCGCGTGGAAGCCGTCCAGCAGCACCGCCCCCGGCTCCCGCTCGGCCGCCCGCCACGCCCGTACCAGCCCGTCCTCGTCCGTCCTGTTCACTCCGCCATCGTCTCCCCCGGGCGCCCCGCCGCGGCGATCACCTCGTCGAAACCGAGCGCCCGCCCCGGCGGGCCGTCCGTCGTGGCGGCCAGGCCGGCCAGCGCGAGGTCCAGGTGCCGGTGGACCAGCGAGCCGTCCGCGTCCAGCGCCGCCAGGGCGCCCGGCAGCGGACGGGACACCCGGACGCAGAGCAGCACCAGGTCCCCCATCCCGACGTCGGGGCGCAGCCGCCCGGCCTCCCGCGCGGCGCGCAGCAGATCCTCGACGGCCTCCACGGTGCCCCGCCGGACCGCCACCAGCTCCTCGTCCACCACCAGGCGCTCCAGCAGCACCACGATCGCCGCCCCCATCCGCAGATCGGCGGCGGCGTGCACGAAGCGGCGCAGCGCCTGCCAGGGGTCCGCCTCGACGCGCCGCGCCTCCCGCGCGGCCTCGCCGAGCCGGGCCAGCAGGTCGGTGACCAGCGCGCGGACCAGCGCCTCCCGGTCCGGGAAGCGCCGGTAGAGCGTGCCCGGGCCGACCCCGGCCCGCCGCACCACCGCGTCCAACGGGGCGTCCGGGCCCCGCTCCAGGAACACCTCGCAGGCGGCGTCCAGGATCCTGCGCCGGCTGCGTTCCGCGTCGGCCCTCATCCACAACTCCCTAACCGGAGAAAATCTCTCCCCCTATGCTAGCGTCACCAGAAGCGGAGAAAAACTCTCCGCCTCTCCCGGAGGAGCGCCACCATGCCGACCAGCCTCACCATCCGCACCGAGATCGACGGCACCCCCCACCCCCGCGAGGCCGTCCTCGCCTGGGAACTCGACCGCGCCCGCGCCGCCCTGCACCTCCTCAAGCAGCGCCTCGGCGACACCCGCACCCGCGAACTCCTCACCCCCGACACCACCGCCGCCGACACCGCCCTGACCACCTGGGCCCAGGCCTCCGCCGGCCGCTGGCGCACCGCCGTCACCGAACTCACCGCCACCGGCATCGACGCCCGGACCTTCCTCACCTGGTGGCAGACCCGCCTCCACTCCGGCGACCGCACCGCCCTCCTCGCCGCCAACCCCGAGCACTACCTCGCCGACTCCACCGGCGACCGGGTCGAGATCATCGAAACCCTCGGCACCACCCCGACCCGCTTCTTCCTCCACTTCCACGACACCCCCGGCAACGCCACCTTCCCCGTCCGCATCGGCGGCACCGGCACCCTCGCCGACGGCACCGAAGTCCTCCACGTCATGCACGAGTTCGCCGGCACCCCCGACGGCCTCCGCATCCGCCTCACCGTCCAGTTCCCCGAAGCCGCCCCCGACCTCCTCCCCACCGGCCACCAGTGGCACTTCGCCTGCGAGTTCACCAACTGGCTCCAAGCCGCCCACGCCGCCTGACACCCACGCACCCGTCACGCCCCTCAGCACCCTCCCCCCCCCCCCCCCGGCCCCCCCCCCCCCCCCC
>NZ_LFVW01000911.1:0-3381 GCF_001182915.1 Kitasatospora sp. MY 5-36 | reverse complement strand
CCCCGCGCCGGGCGCCGTCCTGGCCGCCGTCGAGGGCGGCCCGGGCGCCGCCGTCCCCACCGCGCAGGGCCTCCGGCAGGCGCTCGCCGCCGTGCTCGCCGACAAGAGCCTCGGCGAGGTCACCTTCGCCGTCGCGGACGCCGGCACCGGCCAACTCCTGTACGGCTCCGGGGAGAACACCCCGGCTACCCCCGCCTCCACCACCAAGCTGGCCACCGCGGTCGCGGCCCTGTCCCTCATCCCGGGCGACACCCGGCTGCACACCCGGGTGGTCCAGGGCGCGGCCCCGGGCACCATCACCCTGGTCGGCGGCGGCGACCCGACGCTCACCGCGCTGCCCGCCGACCAGGTGCAGATCGGCGGGCAGCCGGCCGACGCCGACACCGCCCCCGCCTCACTGGACTCCCTCGCCCAGCAGACCGCCGACAGCCTCAAGGGCCTCGGCACCACGACGGTCCAGCTGGACTACGACCTGTCGATGTACGCGGGCGGCCCGCAGCACAGGAACCACGACGCCCAGAACATCGCCCTGGTGGTCCCGCTGATGGTGGACGAGGCCAAGGCGGACCCGAAGAGCCGGGAGGACGCGCCGGACCGGGTCGCCGACCCGGCGGCCGCGGCCGCCGAGGCCTTCGCCGCGCTGCTCCGGGCTCGCGGCATCACCGTGACGGGAAAGGCCGGCCCCGCCGCCGCGCCCGCGCCCGCCCCGACCGCCACCGGCACGGCGCCCCTCGGCGACGTCTTCTCGCCGACCGTCGCCCGGCTGGTCGAACGCCTGCTGACCACCTCCGACAACCAGCTCGCCGAGGCGATCGCCCGTCAGGTCGCCATCGCCGCCCACCAGCCCGCGAGCTTCGAGGGCGCCGCGGCCGCCGTCACCCAGGAGCTCACCCGGCTCGGCGTGCCGATGGGCACCGTGGTCCTCAACGACGGCAGCGGCCTGCACCCGGGCAACGCGATACCGCCCGCCGTCCTGGTCCGACTCCTCGCGCTGGCCGCCTCCGAGCAGCACCCCGCCCTGCGCCCGGTGCTCACCGGCCTCCCGGTCGCCGGGTTCACCGGCACCCTCAACAAGCGGTACGGCTCCGGGTCCGGCGCCGCCGACGCGGCCGGCCTGATCCGCGCCAAGACCGGCACCCTCAGCGGCGTCAACACCCTCGCGGGCACCGTCGTCGACGCCGACGGCCGCCTGCTCGCCTTCGCCGTCATGACCCGTACCGCCGCCCCCGCCCCTCCGCGCACGAGAAGTCGATCCCGTCCCGCCGCCCCCGCCGACACCGCCCGCGCCGCCATGGACCGCGTCGCCGCCCGCCTCACCACCTGCGGCTGCCACTGACCCGCCGCCGCCCTCCAACGGCCCCGGCCCGCCGGCCCGGAGGCACCCCGCCGCCGCGCACCGGTCCGCTGCCCGCCACTGGTCGCGGCCGGAGACCGGTGGGGCCGGGGCCCGTTGGGGAGAGGTGTTCGCGGCGGGTGGCTGCCGTTGGTGGTGGGGAGCACGTACGGTGAGGGCATGACGAGCGCGAGTGGCGGTGCTGACATGGTCGACTGGAACCTCGCGGTCGCAACCGCGACCAGGTTGGTGCGGCCGGGTCCGGAAGTGAGCCGGGAGGAAGCGGCGGCGGTGGTCGCCGAGCTGCGCCGGCACGCCCTGGAGGCGGAGGAGCACGTGCGGGCGTTCACCGGCATGCGTTCGTCCAGCCTGTCCCAGGCCGCGGCGACGCCGGTGCTGGTGGTGGACCGTCCGGGGTGGATCCGGGCCAACGTGGCGGGCTTCCGCACGGTCGTCCAGCCGCTGGTGGAGAAGCTCCAGGCGCGTCGGGCGAACAGCACGGCGGCCGGGGTGTTCGGCGCGGTGGGCGAGAAGGCGACCGGGATCGAGGTCGGGGCGCTGCTGGCGTTCCTGTCCACCAAGGTGCTGGGCCAGTACGAGACCTTCGCCCCGGCCGAGCCCCCGCTGGAGGCGCCGGACAGCCCGGCGGCGCTGTTCGACAAGCCGCGGCTGGGGCCGGAGGGCCCCGGGCCGGGCCGGCTGCTGCTGGTGGCGCCGAACATCGTGCACGTCGAGCGGGAGCTGGACGTCGACCCGTCCGACTTCCGGCTCTGGGTCTGCCTGCACGAGGAGACGCACCGGACGCAGTTCACCGCGGTGCCGTGGCTGCGCGACCACATCCAGTCCGAGGTGCAGTCCTTCCTCGCCGAGACGGACGTCGACCCGGGCGCCCTGCTGGAGCGGCTGCGGGACGCGGCGGGTTCGCTCGGCGGCCTGCCGGGGGGCGGCAGCCGGGAGGGCGCCTCCTCCGGGAACCTGCTGGAGATCGTCCAGTCGCCCGCGCAGCGGGAGATCCTCGGCCGGCTGACGGCCGTGATGTCGCTGCTGGAGGGCCACGCGGACGTGGTGATGGACGGCGTCGGGCCGGCCGTGGTGCCGACGGTCGCCGAGATCCGGGAGAAGTTCCAGCAGCGCCGGGACCGCGGCGCCAACCGGCTCGACCTGCTGCTGCGCCGGCTGCTCGGCATGGACGCGAAGCTGCGCCAGTACCAGGACGGCGCGGTGTTCGTGCGCGGGGTGGTGGAGCAGGTCGGCATGGAGGGGTTCAACCGGGTGTGGACCTCCCCGAACACCCTGCCCACCAAGGACGAGATCCACGACCCGGCCGCCTGGGTGGCCCGGGTGGCCCGCTGAGCGCGGTCGTGACGCGGGCGCGCCGTACGCCGGACGGCAAGCGGCGCGCGCCGGTCAAACCCGCTCGTACGAGTGGTCCAATCAGGCCGACGACGAGTGAAGAAGCGTTTCTTCATTCACCCGAACGTGGGACGGTCGACCTGCCGGGGGCGCGGGTGGCGTAGTGGGTGGCCACTATCTGCCACCATCTGTGAGCGCCCGGTAACCGGGTGCTCATGCGGGTGCGCGGTCCCCGCCGCGTCCGCCGCACGTCCTGTCCCCCCTCCGTCGAGGAGTCGTCCGCCGTGGGTCCTCACCCCGCCGTCGCCGCGATACGCCTGGCCGTTCGCCGTACGCTCACCGACCTCGCCGCCGAGGCCGGTTCCACCTTCACCGCGCCCGTGCGCCGACCGCGGGAGCGCCCGGCCGGGGCGCCGCTGGTGGGTGCCGCGGTCGGCACCACCCTGATCGGCAACGCCGCGCGCCACCCCTCCGGGCTGCCCCGCACCCCGGCCGCGCCCGGCTCGCCGCTGGTCCTGGTCGCGGTCAGCGGCGGCGCCGACTCGATGGCGCTGGCCATCGCCGCCGCCTTCGAAGCCCCCAAGATCGGCCTGCGGGTCGGCGCCGTCACCGTCGACCACGGCCTCCAGGCGGGATCCGCCGAGCGCGCCGCCCAGGTGGCCGACCGGCTGCTGGCGGGCACCTCGCTGCGCCGC
>NZ_LFVW01000910.1:0-3388 GCF_001182915.1 Kitasatospora sp. MY 5-36 | reverse complement strand
GTGGGCACCCCGGCGGCCGCCGGGGCGGTGGCCGGCACCGCCGTCGACTCGTCGTGCAGCACCCCGACCACCTCGCGCAGCTCGCGCATCGCCGCGACCGCCGCCTGCCGCAGCACCCCGACCGCCTCGCGCTGCCGGTCGGTGAGCGTCCGGTCCACCTCCAGCGCGCCCGAGTGCACCGAGATCAGTGCCAGTTGGTGGCCCAGGCTGTCGTGCATGTCCTGGGCGATCCGGTGCCGCTCGCGCAGCCGCGCCTGGTGCACCACCATGACCCGCTCGCGCAGCAGCTGCTCGTTGCGCTCGCGCAGCGCGTCCAGCAGGGCGCGGCGCTGCGCCCGGTAGCGGCCGTAGAGCGCGGGCAGCACGGCCACCACCAGGAAGGCCCCGAAGGACAGCGGCAGCAGCAGCTTCGGCGAGAACGAGGCGCCCTCCTTCAGCACGCCCGTCATGGTGAACAGCGCCCAGCCCACCACGAAGGTGCCGACCAGCGACCAGACCCGGCGGATCCGCGCCCCGGCCGTCCAGCCGGCGCAGACCAGCATCGGGATCGGGCCGACCGCCCAGCCGGCGGCGGCCGCGACGACGACCAGCACGGTGGCCGGCAGGCCCTTGCGCAGCACCCACGCCACCGCGACCCCGACGCCGACGAGCACCGCCTGGCCGGTGTTGGAGAGCAGCTCCATCAGCGCGGCGAAACCGCCCATCAACAGGGCGAGCAGCGCCTCGCCCACGACCCGCCGGGGCCGCCAGGGCCCCGGCAGCGCCGTCCGTACCACTGTGTTCCAGGCCCGCGCGATCGCTTCCACCCGTCGAGGCTATCGGTCCGGCCGGGTCGTCCGCCGTCCTCCTTCGTCGCCGCCCCCGCCGACGAAAGTCGCCTGGTCGGCCCCGTCCCGGTGGCCTGCCCGCCCGGTCCGCACGGCGCGGCCGCCGGGTCCGAACGGAGTGGCCGCTCAGCCGAAGGCCGTGAGCAGCAGGGCCACGTCGTCCACCCGGCGGGCGGAGCCGACCTCGCGCAGCAGCCGCTCGGCCGCCTGCTCCAGTCCCTCCCCCGCCACCGCCCGGGCCAGCGCGGCCCGCAGCCGGTCCACGCCCTGGTCGATCGCCACCGCCGGGTCCTCCACCAGCCCGTCGGTGTAGAGGGCGAGCACCGCCCCGCTGCCCAGCCGCAGGTCGCTGACCGGGTAGTCGGCCCGCTCGTCCACCCCGAGCAGCGGCCCGCCCGGGACGTACAGCGCCTCGGCCCGCCCGCCGGGGTGGCGCAGCACCGGCGGGAGGTGCCCGGCCCGGGCGATCCGGCCGAGCCCGACGGCCGGGGTCAGCCGGACCAGGCAGCAGCTGGCGAGCAGCCCGGGGTCGAGGTCGAGCAGCAGCCGGTTGGTGCGGGCGAGCACCTCGTCGGGTGGGTCGCCACCGGTGGCGAAGGCGCGCACGGCGCTGCGCAGCTGTCCCATCGTGGCGGCCGCGCCGACGCTGTGGCCCTCGACGTCGCCGATCACCAGGGTGACGTCCTCGCCCGTGACGATCGCGTCGTACCAGTCGCCGCCGATCTCCATGCCCTGGGTGCCGGGCAGGTAGCGGGCGGTGATCCGGATGCCGGGCACCTCGGGCAGCCGGTGCGGCAGCAGCGCCTGCTGCAGGCCGCGGGCCAGGGCGAACTCGGCGTCGTACAGCCGGGCGCGCTCCAGGGCCTGGGCGATGAAGCCGCCGAGCGCGGTGAACAGGCCGCGCTCCTCCACGGTGAACGGGCGCGGCAGGTCGAAGCCGACGATGCAGGTGCCGACCGGGCGGCCGGAGGCGATCAGCGGCAGGAAGGCCCAGGCGCCCATCTCGTCCAGGGCCAGGCCGGGGTAGGTGGCGGCGAGTTCGCGCACCGACTCAAAGAAGACCGGGGTGCCGGTGCGGAGCGTCTCCGCGCCGGGCACCCGGGTGTCCATCGGGATGCCCTCGAAGGCGTCCAGGAAGCCGTCCGGGTAGCCGGTCTGCGAGAGCAGGTGCAGCCGCTGCTCGCGCACCGCGTAGATGGCGAGCTCCTGGCCGCCGAAGGCCGGCAGGAGTTCCTCGGCCACCGCCCGGCAGACGTCCCGGACGGTGACCGCCTCGGTGAGCGCGCTGGCCAGTTGGAGCAGGTGGTGGGTGCCGCCCATCCCCGTGCGGGCGGCGGGCGGCGGCGGGACGGCGGCCGGCTCGGCGGCGCCGGGCGGGGCCTCGGCCGCGACCACCCGGGCGGTGACGCCGTGCGGGTCCGGGTAGAGCGAGAAGGCGAGCCAGCCGTCCGGCGGGCGGGCGGCCAGGAAGGCGGTGGGCCGCTGGGAGAGCTGGGCGGCGCGGTAGCGGTTCTCGTAGAAGGGGTCGGCGAGCCAGGGCAGCGCCTCCCACGGGGGGCGGTGGACCAGGTCCTCGCGGCGGGCCCGGAGCAGTGGTTCGACGGCGCGGTTGGCGTAGCCGATCCGGCCGTCCTGGTCGAGCGCGAACACGCCCTCGGGCAGCCGGTCGACGGCGGCCGCGGCGGCGGTCAGGCTCCGGAGGTCCAGCACCGCGCCGACCAGGTGGGTCCGGCCGTCGGAGATCGCCCGGGGCACCCGGGCCCACAGCTCCACCGGGTACGGCAGGCCGTCCGGGCCGAGCACCCGGACCCGGGCGGCCAGCACCTCGCCGCGCTCCAGCGCGATCCGGGCGGCGGCCCGGAACCCGGGCAGGTCGCCGGGGGCGACGCGACGGCCCAGGGCGGCCACCGTGCCGTCGAACTCCCCGGGTCCGAAACCGAAGATCTCCAGGAACTGGGTGTCGGCGGCGAGCGACCCGGTGGCCACGTCCCAGTCGAACATCCCGACCCGGGTGGTCGGCACCGACGGCGGCGGCAGCTCCACCACGGCCGCCTCGCAGCCCGGCTCCACCGACTGCCCGGACTCCGCCAACCCGGCCAGGCCGTCGGCCAGTTGGGCGGCCGCCTCGGCCAGCCGCCGGGCCGCCGGCGCCGCCACTCCGTCGTCCGAGGCCGGCCACAGCGCGGTCAGCACCCCGAACGTCTCCCCGCCGCGCCCCACCGGCTCGCAGGCGGAGACGAAGTCGTACGGCAGGCCGACCGCGAGCTGCGGGAAGCGCCGCATGGTGTCCTCGGCGTCGGTGAGGACGACGGCGCGGCCGGTCCGGAAGGCGACCGCGACCGGCAGCGGCCCCGCGGCGGCCACCCGCCGGAACGGGCCCATCACCGACAGCGGCACGCCCGCGATGGTGCGCAGCACCAGCGAGCGGCGGTCCCGCGAGCGCAGGTACACCAGCGAGCCGTACGCCCCGGTCGACTCCAGCACCCGGCGCGCGGCCAGGGCGAGCAGCTCGTCGCGCCGGTGGTCCGCCCGCCGGGCCGTCTCCCGGACGGACGGCGGGG
>NZ_LFVW01000909.1:0-3398 GCF_001182915.1 Kitasatospora sp. MY 5-36 | reverse complement strand
CGCCTCGAAGGCCAGCCCGCGCACCAGCGCGTCGTCGCCCTGGGCGGCGTCCAGCAGCTCGCCCACCGCCCGGTCGGCCGGCCGGGCCGCGACCCAGGCCCGGAACTCGGCGCGGGCCGGGCCCGGCGAGTAGTCCGCGCAGGCGTTCAGCAGCTCGAAGGCGCTCTGCTCGATGTGCCCGGCCGCGGTCTGCGCGACCGTGCAGATCTCCTCCAGCTTCGCCCGCACCGCCCAGTGGCCGAGCGGCGACAGCTCCGCGGCGTCGTTCCTGCGCACCAGGGCGCCGACGGCCGCCAGGCCGTCCAGCATCCAGTCCAGGACGGCGGCCACGTCCGAGGGCGCGGCCGGGGTGTCGATCTGCGGCGCGCGGCAGGTGCCGCGGACGGCGGAGACGGCCGAGGCCGCGTGCGGCACCGGCGACAGGCCGGGTCCGCCGAGGCCGGTGCCGACCCGGCGCTCGTCCAGGCCGCGGCGCAGCAGCTCCAGCAGCTCGCTCTCGGCGACCGGGCCGTCCACCAGGTGCAGGAAGGAGAGCAGCTGCGGGGCCTGGTCCACGGCCTGCCCGGCCAGGACGGCGAAGACGCCGCGCAGCGCCGCGGGCGGCACCGGGGCGAGCAGGGTCCAGGCGTCGAACAGCGCCGACCAGCCGCGCACCACGGCCTCGTCGTCGTGCTCCCAGGCGTGCAGGCGCCAGCCGGGGCCGGCTCCGCCGTCCCTGGCCTCCACCAGGCCCACCAGCAGTGCCTGCCCCCACGCCTTGGCAGCGGCACCGACCGTCATGGCCAGGGCCCGGCCCGCCGCGCGGGCGTCGTCCGGGAGCAGCTCGCCGCGCTTGTCGACCTCGGCCAGCTCACCGGCCCAGCGGGCGACCCGGACGGCGTCCACCAGCATCCGGCGGGCCAGCGGCGCCAGCTCGGAGGGTGCCGGAAAGCCCTCCGGCACGGGAACCCTGCCCCGCCCGGGAGCCGGAGCGGGCCCTCGTCGCCGGGGTACTGCGTTACGGGGGACTCCCGCCCCGCCCGGCCTGCCACCGGCGGGCCGTTGGGCCGTTCCGGGGAGACGGGTCACCGTCGCACCGGTACCGATCGTCGGCGGGAGCGGGGCATCACGGTCGCGCGGGTTCCGAGACGTCACGTCGAGCAGTCTTCCCCTTGTACCGGCCTTCTGTCACATCCGGTTGTCCGTACGACCGGGCGACCGCCGGTGGCACCTCCGCAAGATCGGGCAACAACGGCAAACCGCCTGGCCGGAAACGTGTGACCTGCCCATGCCACAGGGGGCGGGCCGGTTGCCGGGAATGCTCGGGCGGTCACCGTGCGTACGGGTGGGGGGTAAGGGGTCGGGCCAAATATTGCTCCTGACAGCCGAGGGGCCCGTACGGGGGCGATTCGGCCCGGCGACGCCCGGCAGGACTGTCCAGCCCGAATCCGGACGGATGGCGGGCGGCGTGATCGGGATCGAGCCGCACCGGAAGTCGGCCGGGCCGACTTTTCACGCGGGCCCGGAGGAATGGGAGGAACGTTCATTCCCGGACGGGGGGAATCGCACCGGGAAAAGCGGCGGGGACCAGCCGAAAACGCCCTCGCGCACAGGGGGGGTGGTTGAGGGGCCAGGGCCGGTCTTCGGACTCGCCTCTGCGGGGCGAACGACGGGAGTCCGAAGACAGGCCCTAGAGCAGCGGGGTGAGCCAGCGGCGGAGGAGTTCGGTGTAGCGGTCGGGGGCGGTGTTCCAGAGGGTGGCGTGGTCGGCGCCGGGGAAGGGCTGGAGGCTCACCACGTCGCGGCGGGCGGCGGCCAGCTTCTCGGCGGCGCCGAAGGGCGCGATCCGGTCCTCGGGGCTGTGCAGGAGGAGGGTCGGCACCCGCAGGTCGGTGCCGTCGGCGATGCGGCCGAAGTCGGCGAGGTCGACCCCGGTGCGGCCCTCGGCGGCGAGGGCGCCGAGCTCGGCGGCGACGCCCTGGAAGCCGGCCCGGGCGGCGTCCCGGCGGGCGGAGGCGGGCAGGTCGAGCACGGGCGAGTCGAGGATCAGGCCGCGGACGGCGTGCGACCAGGCGGAGCGGGCCACGGTCTGCAGCACGATGGTCGCGCCGACGGACCAGCCGTACAGGATCACCTTGCCCGCGCCGCTGTCGAGCGCCAGCCGCACCGCCGCCTCGATGTCGCGCCACTCGGTCTCGCCGAAGTGGCCGAGCCCGTCCGGGGAGGCGGGGGCGCCCCGGTCGCCGCGGTAGGTGACGGCGAGGGCGGGCAGGCCGAGCCGGTCGAGGACGGGGAGCACCGGGAGGGTCTGCCGGCGGTCGTCGCCGGGGCCGTGCACCAGGATCACCCAGGTGCCGCGCTTGCCGTCGAGCCGCCAGGCGGGGAGGGCGCCGAGCTCGCCGTCGGCGGTGGTGTCGGCGAAGGCCAGGCCGAGCGCCTCGGTGGGGTCGCCGAGGTGGACCCGCGGGGTGAAGCGGACCTCGGTGCCGGGGACGAGGGTGCCCCGGTCGGCGCGGACCAGTCGGCGGGTGACGCCCTGTTCGTCGGCGTGCAGCACCTCCTCGACGACCGCGTGCCCTCCGTCCGCCCACTCCACCGCCCAGCGGCCGGGGCGCAGGCTCGCGGGGCCGCGGGTGAAGGTGACCCGGCCGGCGGCGAGGGCACGGACCTGGACCGGCCCGGACTCCTGGACGGCGGTCACCGGACGGACCATCCGCTCGGAGGCCCGGCGGCCGACCACCAGCACGGCGGCCCCCACCGCGGCGGCCGCCACGACGGCGGCGGTTCCCCAACGCATCTCGCTCCCCGCTCTGTTGTTCACGGACGTTGTTCACGGACGTTCTTCACGGACCGGACGGTGTTCGAGCCCCAGTTCACCGGCGCTCCGCCCGACCGGCCACCGGGCTGGGCCGTCCGGGTCACCCGGCGGGCGCTCCCGGGGTGCTCAGGGCGGTACTCAGGGGGTGCCGGTGGCGGGGGTCGGGGCGGGGCCGCGCCGGGCGATCCGACCGGGCGTCAGCGGCGTCCCCGTGTGACCAACCCCTCCGTGACCTCGGTTGACTCCCGGTTCGGGCCCGTGATGGGATCCTGGGGCCAAACGGAGGCATGGAGAGGAAGCCGGTGGAAGTCCGGCGCGGTCCCGCCACTGTCACCGGGGAGCACGCTCGGAACATCGCCACGGCGGGCCGTCGACGGCCGCTGGAAGGCTCCGGGGGTGCGTTCGACCCGGAAGCCAGGAGACTCTCGCCGCCGTCACGTCGATCCAGGGCGCGGACCCTGAGTGAGGACACGCACGCGATGCAGGCTGCCCCGCCCGGCCGGACTCCGAGCTGCCCTCCGCCGTGCGGCCGATGACCCCGCGCGCGCCTTCCCCCGCGCCGCGCCGGCTGGCCCGCGCCGCCGTGTTCGCACTCGGCGCC
>NZ_LFVW01000908.1:0-608 GCF_001182915.1 Kitasatospora sp. MY 5-36 | reverse complement strand
AGGACGGTGGCGGGGACGGCCTCGGCGGCGGCGAGGGCGGCCAGGTCGGCGTACGGGACCAGCCCGTCGGTGGAGCCGGGCCCGGCGTTGAGGACGGCGATCGGGCCGTCCGGGCGGCCGGTGCGGGCGCCCCCGACGGGCCGCCAGACCGTCCGGAACAGGGCGCCGGCCGAGGCGTCCTCGCGGGGCCCCTCCAGCCAGTAGCGGCCGCGCTGGAAGGGGTAGGTGGGCAGGTCGACCCGGCGGGCCCCGGCGAGGGCGGGGGAGAAGTCGACCGGGACGCCCCGGACGTGCAGCCGGGCGGCGGAGGCCAGGAAGGCGGTCGGGCCGCCGTGGTCGCGGCGGAGCGTGCCGCAGGTGACGGTGGGCGCGGCCGTCTCGTCCAGGGTCTCCTGGAGTCCGGGGGTGAGGACGGGGTGGGGGCTGATCTCGACGAAGGTGGTGAAGCCCTCGGCGAGCAGGGCGCGGACGGCCTCCTCCAGCCGGACGGTCCGGCGGAGGTTGCGGTACCAGTACGCGGCGTCCATCGTCGTGGTGTCCAGCCAGCGGCTGTCGACGGTGGAGTGGAAGGGGATGTCGGCGCCGCGCGGGGTGACGGGGGCGAGCAG
>NZ_LFVW01000907.1:0-2692 GCF_001182915.1 Kitasatospora sp. MY 5-36 | reverse complement strand
GCGGGCGTGGACGCCCCGGGCGTCGAGGGCGGCCTGGAGCTCGTCCAGGGCGTCGGCGTCTCCGGCCACGACCGTGGACGAGGGGCCGTTGACGGCGGCGACGGAGATCCGGTCCTGCCAGGGGGTGAGGTCGATCTCCCCGGCGGGCTGGGCGACGGAGACCATGCCGCCGTTTCCGGCGATGGCGGTGATGGCCTGGGAGCGCAGGGCGACGACGCGTGCGCCGTCCTGGAGGGTGAGGGCGCCGGCGACGGTGGCGGCGGCGATCTCGCCCTGGGAGTGGCCGATGACGGCGTCGGGGTGGATTCCGTACGCCTGCCAGAGGGCGGCGAGGGAGACCATGACGGCCCAGAGGGCGGGCTGGACGACGTCGACCCGGTCGTAGCCGGGGGCGCCGTCGGCGCCACGCAGGACGTCGATGAGGTTCCAGTCGGTGAACTCGGCGAGGGCGTCGGCGCATTCGGTGATCCGTGCGGCGAACACCGGCTCGCTGTCGAGGAGTTCGACGGCCATCCCGACCCACTGCGAACCCTGCCCGGGGAACACGAACACCGTCCGGCCGGTCACGTCCGCCGTACCGGCCACCACGGCGGCCGGGTCCTGCCCGGCGGCGTAGGCGGCGAGCGCGGCCCGGTCGGCGCCGACCACCACCGCGCGGTGGGGGAAGGCGGAGCGGCCGGTGGCCAGCGAGTGGGCGACGTCGACGGCCGCGAGCGCGGGATGGGCGTCCAGGTGCTCGGCGAGGCGCCCGGCCTGGGCCCGTACGGCGGCCTCGGTGCGGCCGGCCAGCAGCCACGGGGCGCCGGTGCCGGCCGACGGGGTCTGCCCCTCGGCGGGCTGCTCGGTGGGCTGCTCCTCCGGGGCCTGCTCGACGATGACGTGGGCGTTGGTGCCGCTGATCCCGAAGGAGGAGACGCCGGCCCGGCGCGGACGGCCGGTCTCCGGCCACTCCCGGTCCTCGGTCAGCAGCTCCACCGCGCCCGCCGACCAGTCCACGTGCGAGGACGGCCGGTCCACGTGCAGGGTCCGGGGCAGGACGCCGTGCCGCAGCGCCAGCACCGTCTTGATCACCCCGGCCACCCCGGCCGCGCTCTGGGTGTGGCCGATGTTGGACTTCACCGAGCCCAGCAGCAGCGGGAGTTCACGGTCCTGGCCGTAGGCGGCGAGCAGTGCCTGGGCCTCGATCGGGTCGCCGAGCCGGGTGCCGGTGCCGTGCGCCTCGACGGCGTCCACGTCGGCGGCGGTGAGACCGGCGGAGAGTAGGGCCTGGCGGATCACCCGCTCCTGCGCCGGGCCGTTGGGCGCGGTGAGCCCGTTGGAGGCGCCGTCCTGGTTGACGGCGCTGCCGCGCAGCACCGCCAGCACCGGGTGGCCGTTGCGGCGGGCGTCGGAGAGCCGCTCCAGCATCAGCATGCCGACGCCCTCGGAGAACCCGGTGCCGTCCGCCGCGTCCGCGAAGGCCTTGCACCGGCCGTCCGCCGCCAGGCCCTTCTGCCGGGTGAACTCCACGAACAGTCCGGGCGTGGACATCACCGCGACGCCGCCCGCCAGGGCCAGGTCGCAGCCCCGGCGGCGCAGCTCCTGGACCGCCAGGTGGATCGTCACCAGGGAGGAGGAGCAGGCGGTGTCCACGGTGACGGCCGGGCCCTCCAGGCCCATCGCGTACGAGACCCGGCCGGTGGCGACGCTGCCCGCGCTGCCGTTGCCCAGGTAGGCGGCGACCTCGTCGGGCACCTCGTCCAGCCGGGCGGCGTAGTCGTGGTACATCACACCGGCGAACACGCCGGTCCGGCTGCCGCGCAGGGTGAGCGGGTCGATGCCGGACCGCTCGACGGCCTCCCAGGAGTCTCCAGCAGCAGCCGCTGCTGCGGGTCCATGGCGAGGGCCTCGCGCGGGCCGATACCGAAGAAGCCGGGGTCGAACTCGGCGGCGTCGTAGAGGAACCCGCCCTGGGCGGTGGCGCTCTGCTCGCCGAGGTCCCAGCCGCGGTCGGCGGGGAACGGCCCGATGCCGTCGCCGCCCTCGGTGAGCAGCCGCCAGAAGTCCTCGGGCGTGCGCACCCCGCCGGGCAGCCGGCAGGCCATGCCGGTGACGGCGATCGGCTCGTCGGCGATCGCCGACAGCCGCTCGTTCTGCTTCCTGAGCCGCTCGTTGTCCTTGATCGAGGCGCGCAGCGCCTCGACGATCCGCTCCGGCGGGGTAGTCATGCTGTCCTCTTCCTCAGACGCCTGCGGGGTCCACCGAGGTGCCCAGCGCCAGTTCGACCAGGTCCGTGATGTCCATGCCGTCGATCTCGGCCGCCCGGGCCTCCTCGGCGGCCTGCTCCTCGGCGGTGCCGCCGTCGGTGCCGCCGTCGGCCTCCGCCTCGGGAAGCAGCAGCGCCCGCATCCGCTCGGCCAGCGCGCCGGCCGTCGGGTAGTCGAAGACCGCCGTCGCGGGCAGCCGCAGACCGGAGGCCTGGTAGAGCCGGTTGCGCAGCTCCACGGCCGTCACCGAGTCGAACCCGAGCTTGCTGAAAGGGAGTTCGGGATCGACCTGCTCGGCCGAGGAATGCCCGAGCACCCCGGCGATCTGGGCCCGGACCAGGTCGAGCGCGGCACGGCGGCGGTCGGCCCCGGAGAGCGCGGCCAGCCGTTCGGCCAGCCGGCCGCCGTCCTCCCCGGTACGGGACCGCGCGGCGCGCCGCGCGGCC
>NZ_LFVW01000906.1:0-3285 GCF_001182915.1 Kitasatospora sp. MY 5-36 | reverse complement strand
GCGGCCGTGCGCGCCGAGCACGAGCGCGCCGCACGGGAGGCCGCGCCGACCGCCTGACCGGGCCGGGGCCGAGTGTCGGGGGCCGGGGGCCGGGGGCCCGCCGTGGTTACTCGGCCTCGTCCTTGGGCCGGTCGCTCCAGCGCGGGTCGTTCCGCCACTCGCGGTTGCGCTCGTCCGCGATCCGCAGCGCCTGGGCGGCCTCCTCCGGGCTGCCGTACGGGCCCAGGCGGTCCTTCGCCGGGCACTCCGGGCCCTCTTCGACCTTGTTGTGCTTGATGCAGTAGAACCACTCGCCGGGTTTGCCGGTCGGCTTGCGGTTGAATCCGAGGGGCATGGCGCTCTCCCGTTCAGAAGGCCAGAAGGATGGGTCGGTACCGATCATTCCCCGCCCCGGGCCCGGCCGCACACCACCCGGGGCCGCGGAGCCCGACGACTAGACTCGCGGCATGGCTCTCGTACCCGGCATCCAGTCCCCCACCCGCAAGGTCCCGGCGCACATCGCGCGCCCCGAGTACGTCGGCAAGCCCGCGCCGACGCCGTACACCGGGCCCGAGGTGCAGACCGCCGAGACGATCGAGAAGATGCGGATCGCGAGCGGTATCGCCGCCCGGGCGATGGCGGAGGCGGCCAAGCTGATCGCCCCCGGCGTCACCACCGACGCGCTGGACGCCGTCGCCCACGCCTACATGTGCGACCACGGCGCCTACCCGTCCGACCTCGGCTACCGGGGCTTCCCCAAGTCCGTCTGCACCTCGATCAACGAGGTGATCTGCCACGGCATCCCGGACTCGACCGTGCTCCAGGACGGCGACATCGTCAACATCGACGCCACCGCCTACATCCACGGGGTGCACGGCGACCTCAACGCCACCTACCTGGTCGGCGACGTGGACGAGGAGTCCCGGCTGCTGGTCGAGCGCACCCGGGAATCCCTCGACCGGGCGATCAAGGCGGTCAAGCCGGGTCGTCAGATCAACGTCATCGGGCGGGTCATCGAGTCCTACGCCAAGCGCTTCGGCTACGGCGTGGTGCGGGACTTCACCGGACACGGCATCAACACGTCGTTCCACTCCGGCCTGATCATCCCGCACTACGACAGCGAGCGGGCCACTGAGGTGATCAAGCCGGGCATGACCTTCACCATCGAGCCGATGCTGACCCTGGGCACCTACGACTACGAGATCTGGCCGGACGGCTGGACGGTCGTCACCAAGGACCGCAAGCGCACCGCCCAGTTCGAGCACACCCTGGTGGTCACGCCGACCGGCGCGGAGGTCCTCACCCTGCCGTGACCCACCCGGCCCGGTGGGCGCCCTAGCCGATCAGCCACTGCTCCTCGGCGACGGCGCCCACCTCGGTACAGGCGTCGGTGAGCACGTCCAGGACGCGCAGCGGGTCCGGCAGCGGCTGCTCGGGCCCGCGCAGCCACCGCACGTGGGAGCCGTCCGGCAGCGCGGCCGGCGGCAGCAGGGTGTACGAGCCGCGGCAGTGCCAGCGCAGGCCGGGGTGCTCGGACATGGTGTCCGGGGTGGAGTCGAGCGCGCTCGGCCACCACTCGTCCTCGTCCTGCGGGGTGCCGCGGGTGGCGGTGAAGAAGAGGTAGCGGTCCTCGCCGACGGCGGCGACGGGGCCCTCGACGCCCAGCGCCGTCAGCCGCTCCAGCGCCAGCCGTCCGGCCTCCGCCGGGACGTCCAGCACGTCGTGCACCCGGCCGGTGGCGGTGATGAAGTTCGCCTCCGGATCGCGGGAGAGCCAGCGGGAGAGCTGCTCGGGGTCGGTGGTGGCCTGGGTCTGCCAGGCGAAGGAGACCGGGTGCTGCGCCGGGGCCGGACAGGCCACCCGGTCACAGGAGCACCGGTAGCCGGCCGGGTGGGCGGCGGGCGCGAGCGGGAATCCGGCGCGGACCGCGCCGAGCAGCTGATCGAGGTCGGCGGCCGGCCCGTCCGGGCCCCCCGCCCGCTGACGATCACGCTTCTGCCACCAGGTCGTCCACCTGCTGCCGGCTTCCATCGGGCCCCTTCCGCGCAACTGCCGTGCCTGGTGCGACACAGCGTTCGACGTACCACTCCGACGCAACGCACGGCGCCCCCGTCTGCTTCCCGGGGTGCTCGGCCCTGACGTCGGCGCCCTGCCGGCCGCGGCCCGGGGTCACCGGACGGCCGACGCCCGGGTCACGGTACGCAGTCGCGGCAGCACGCTGTCCGCGCCAAATCGGCCGGAGGGCGCGCGGATTCGCGCCTCGCCCGGCCCGTACGGGCCCGCTGACCCGGGTGGACCCCGAGGGCGTAACAGGAAGGATAAGGGTGCGGAGGGCCTCCGGATGACCGGGGGCGGTGCCTCTCCGGTCACACTCCCGGCGACGGCCTCGGGTGCGGCCCACGGGTGCGCCCCGGGCTCGTCCGCGGAGGTGAGACCCTGGAGGGATGAAGAGCGCGGACACCGCATTCGTCGGCGGCCCCCTGGACGGGAAGATCCTCCCCATCCCGCTGGGGCCGATGCTCGGCGTGCCCAAGAAGTACAAGGTTCCGGTCCCCGCGCACGGCGGGACTCCCGCGCGCACACTGGTGTACGTCCGGAGCAAGCAGGTTCGGGGCCTGAGCTGGTTCTGGCGCTACGAGTACGACGAGGCGGCCTCCGGCTGACGGCCGCCCCCTCCCTCCGCGGTCCCCCCGGAGGTCGGCCGCAGTCTCCCCCGGAGGTCGGCATGGCGAGGACGGTACGGCACCCGCGGGACCACTCCCGGGCGGTCCGGCACCACAACCGGGAGGTCGCCGGCGTCACCGGGGTGCTGCTCCTGGCGGTGTGCCTCTACAGCGTGGTCATCGAGCCGAACGCCTGGCTCTGGTTCGGCTGGACGGTGCTGCTGCTGGTGTGCGTGGCCCTGTTCACGGTCCGGCCGTGAGGCCCTCCCCCCGACCGCCCGGACCACTCGGGCCACCCGGGCAGCAGCACCGCCCGCCCCGATCCCCCCGGTCGGTCAGTCATCCTCGGCGAGGATGAGGTACAGCTTCTTCCGGGCCTCGGTCAGCACCGTCAGGCCCTTGGCGCGCTGCGCCTCGGTGCCCGTGGCCATGACCTGGCGGATCGCCTGGTCGACGGCGGCGAGCGCCTGGCCGACCTCCTGGACGGCCTCCCAGTCGACCTCCCGGCCGGCCTCCGCCCACGGCTCGGCCGGCCCGGCGTCGGCCTCGGCCCGGCCCGCCTCGGTGAGCGAGACCAGCCGCTTGCCGCCGACCTCCTCCGCGGTGATCAGGCCCTCCTCCTCCAGCAGCTGGAGGTTGGGGT
>NZ_LFVW01000905.1:0-3442 GCF_001182915.1 Kitasatospora sp. MY 5-36 | reverse complement strand
CGGGGCGCTGCGCGCCGACGCCCCGGCGCACGTCGTGGTCGGCTACGGCGCGGGCGCCACGCTCGCGGCCCGGCCCGCCGTACCGGCCCGAACCGCCGTACCGGGCACACCGGTTCGGACCGCCGTACCCGCCGCCCCGGTACCCGGCGGCGACGGCGGGGACCTGACCGAGCGGACCGAGGAACTGCTGCGGCGGATCGTCGCCGAGGTCCTCCGGCACCGGCCGGAGGACCTCGACCCGGCCACCGACCTCGTCGCGTACGGCATCGACTCGCTGAGCATCATGGGCGTGACCGCCGAGCTGGAGAAGCTGTTCGGGCCGCTGTCCAAGACCATCTTCTTCGAGTACCTCAACATCGCCGACGTCGCCGCCCACTTCGTGGAGTCCCGGCGGGAGCAGCTGGAGGCCGTCCTCGGCGGGGCGGCACCGCAGGCCGAACCCGAGCCGGAGCCGGTCGAGGTGCCCGTCCGGACCACCCCCGAGGCCGTCGCCGCCGTCGAGGCCCCCGAGGCCCGCGCGGAGCCGTCCGGCCCGCACCGGGACCGCGACGACCGGCACGACATCGCGATCATCGGGGTCTCCGGGCGCTACCCCGGCGCCGACACCCTCGACGAGCTGTGGGAGCTGCTGGAGAACGGCCGGCACAGCTTCACCGAGGTCCCCGCCGACCGCTGGGACCACCGCGTCGTCCACGACAGCGACCGGGCCGTGCCCGGCAAGAGCGTGATCCGGACCGGGACCTTCCTGCGCGACATCGACGCCTTCGACCCCCGGTACTTCCGGATCTCCAAGCGCGAGGCCGAGCAGATGTCCCCGGAGGTGCGGCTGTTCCTCCAGGCCGGCGTGCAGGCGCTGGAGGACTCGGGCTACTCCCGGGAGACCATCCGGCGCCGCTACCAGGGCGACGTCGGCGTGCTCGTCGGGACGATGAGCAACCACTACAACCTGTACGGCTTCCAGAACAGCCTCACCCGCGGCGCCCCGCAGAGCGGCAGCTACACCGGGACGATCCCGAACATGCTGTCCTACTTCTACGGCCTGACCGGGCCGTCGATCTTCGTGGACACCATGTGCTCGGCCTCCTCGACCTGCGTCCACCAGGCCGTGCAGATGCTGCGGGCCGGCGAGTGCCGGATGGTGGTCGCGGGCGGCATCAACCTGCTGCTGCACCCGTACAACCTGATCACCTCCTCGCAGGAGCACTTCACCACCGGCACCTCCGACGTGATCCGCAGCTTCGGCGTCGGCGTGGACGGCACCATCCTCGGCGAGGGCGTCGGCGCGGTGGTGCTCAAGCCGCTGGTCGACGCGGAGCGCGACGGCGACCACGTGTACGCCGTGATCAAGGGCACCGCCCTGTCCAACGCCGGTGTGCGCAACGGCTTCACCGTGCCGAGCCCCGGCATGCAGGCCCGCGCGATCGAGAAGGCCGTCGAGGACGCCGGGATCGACCCGAGGACGATCGGCTACGTCGAGGGCCACGGCTCGGGCACCGCCCTGGGCGACCCGATCGAGGTCCGCGCCCTCACCTCGGCGTACCGGAAGTACACCGAGGACCGGCAGTTCTGCGCCCTCGGCTCGGTCAAGGCCACCATGGGCCACCTGCTCGCCGCCGCCGGGATGGTGGGCCTGGCGAAGGTGCTGCTCCAGCTGCGGCACGGCAAGCTGGTGCCGTCCCTGCACAGCACGGAGCTCAACCCGGACATCGACTTCGCGGACACCCCGTTCCGGGTGCAGCAGACCCTCGCCGACTGGCAGCCGGTCGTCACCACGGTCGACGGCCGGGAGGTCACCCACCCGCGCCGGGCCGGCCTCACCTCGATCGGCGCCGGCGGCATGAACTCCCACATCATCCTGGAGGAGTACCCGCCGCGGCCGGAGCGCCAGGAGCCCTTCGGCGAGCAGCTGTTCGTGTTCTCCGCCATGAACGAGGACGCCCTCGGACGCCACCTGGCCGTCTTCCGCGACCACCTCGCCGGGGCCCGCGAGGCCGACCTCCCCGACATCGCCTTCACCCTGCGGGTCGGCAGGAACGAACTGCCGCACCGCTGGGCCTTCGTGGCGGCCGACAAGGCGGCCGCCCTGGCCGCCCTGGACGGCTGGGCGGCGGGCCGCCGGGACCTCCCGGAGCACGAGATCGCCCGGACCTGGCTCGCGGGCCGCAGCGTCGACTGGGACCGGCTGCCCGCGGCCCGGCGGGTCCCGCTGCCCCCGTACCCCTTCGACCGGGTGCGCTGCTGGGTCGAGGTGGACGAGGACGCGCCGACCGTGCTCGCCCCGCTGGCCCACCGCGAGCGGCTGCACCCCTTCCTGGGACGCAACGAGTCCGACGTCCACGGCCTGCGCTACACCGCGGACCTGCGGCTCGACGACCTCCAGGACTACACCTACCGCCAGGACGGGCTCCCCGTCGTGGTGTCCACCTTCGCCGTGGACCTCGCGCTCGCCACCGCGAAGGTCAGCGGGTACGCGGCCGAGCCGGCCGTGCACGACCTGCGGGTGCTGCGGCCGGTCGACTGGTCGGCCACCGACCGCCTCGTCACGGAGTTCGCCGACGGCCACGGCCTGGTGCGGGCCGGGGACGGGCCGCCGGCCGTCGAGTTCACCGTCCGGGCGGCCGACGCGCCCACCGGCCGGATCGACCTCACCGGCCTGCGGCAGGTGCTGGACCGGGCGGGCCTCCTGGCCGAACTGGCCGAGGGCGGCGTCGTCCCCCGGGCCGCCTCCTGCGCCGTCGACGCGGTCTCCGCCGCCCCGGACGGCAGCACCGTCCTGCACCTGTCCCGCCCCGGCGTCCAGCAGGACCACGCCCGGCGGAACGTGACCGTCGAACCGTCCGTCCTCGCGGCGATCGCCCTGGGCGTGCAGTGGACGGCCCGCCGGGCCGGGCACCCGGACTGGCAGCGGGTCGCACCGCACCGGATCGACCGGGTCACCGTCCGGTCCGGCGGGCCGGTCGCCCACGTCCTCCTCGGCGCCGACCGGATCCTCCTGGCCGACGGTTCGGGCGAGGTGCTCGGCGCGCTGGAGGGCGTGCTGTGCGGCACCGGGGGGACGCCACCGGCGGCCCGCCGGGCCCCCCGACCCGCCGTACTCCGCCCCGAGCCGGGTACTCCCGCGCCGGCGGAGGGCACGTCCGGACCTTCGGGTGCGGACGGGGTCGTGGAGGTGCTGCGCGAGATCGCGGCGGGGCTGCTGAAGTTCGAGCCGGAGGAGCTCGACCCCCGGACCGGCATGGACGAGTTCGGCTTCGACTCGAT
Source organism: Kitasatospora sp. MY 5-36 (assembly GCF_001182915.1). NCBI lineage: Bacteria > Bacillati > Actinomycetota > Actinomycetes > Kitasatosporales > Streptomycetaceae > Kitasatospora > Kitasatospora sp. MY 5-36. Next base: position 181 of record NZ_LFVW01000905.1, on the reverse strand, counting down.
CTCCCTGGTGTACTTCGCCAAGCAGATCGAGGAGCGCTTCGGCGCCAAGGTCAGCCCGGCCGTGTTCTTCGACCTCAGCACCCTGGAGGCGCTGGGCGCCCACCTGGTCGCGGAGCACGGGGCCTCGGCCGCGCCGCGCCGCCCGGCGGCCCGCCCCGCGACCGTCCCGGCAGCCGTCCCC
>NZ_LFVW01000904.1:0-3452 GCF_001182915.1 Kitasatospora sp. MY 5-36 | reverse complement strand
ACGGTGCCGGCCGCCAGCCAGTCGCGCAGCTCGGCGGCCTGCGCCTCGCCGGCGGCGGTGCCGATCACGCCGCGCGCGGCCACCAGGCGCAGCCCGGTGCGGTCCGTTTCGTCCTCGGTGCGCCGCAGCACGGTGCGGCAGACCTCGTTCAGGACGGCCAGTGCCGCCGGCCGTGCGGTCGGCGGCACGGCGCAGTCCACCACGAAGTCGCGGGCGAAGGAGAGCACCGCGTCGACCAGGTGCACCGAGGTCTCGCCGGGCAGGTGGGCGGCGACCAGCTCCAGGTACTCGCCGGGCGCCAGCTCCCCGTCGCGCACCTGGTCCCGGGCGGTGCTCCAGAGCACGGCCCGGGCCAGCTCCTCGGGCACGGCGCCGAGTGAGGAGCGCACGGTCCGCCAGGAGCCGGGGTCGAGACGGATCTTGACGAAGCTGAGGTCGGTGTCGTTGAGCAGGGTCAGCTCGGCGTCGGTCTTCACCGCCGCGGTGCCGTCGGCCGCCAGGTCGAGCGGCACGCGGTCGGCCAGCTCCAGGGCGCCCTCGGCGGTGCGCCGGTAGTGGCCCACGGTCAGCTGGTGCGGGCGCGGCCCGCCGTCGGCCGAGGTGTGCTCGATCCGGCCGGCGGCCAGCCGCAGGGTGTCCACGCCGGTGGTGCGCAGCCAGCGGTCGGCCCAGCCGTGGACGTCGCGGCCGCTGGTCGCGGCCAGGGCCCGGAGCAGGTCGTCGAGGGTGGCGTTGCCGAAGGCGTGCTCGTCGAAGTAGTCGTTGACGCCGGCCAGGAAGGCCTCCTCACCGAGCCAGGCGACCAGCTGGCGCAGCGCGGCGGCGCCCTTGGCGTAGGAGATGCCGTCGAAGTTCTGCAGCGCCTGGGCGGTGTCGTCCACCGTGCCGGGTGCCACCGGGTGGGTGGAGGGGCGCTGGTCGGCGTCGTAGCCCCAGGTCTTGCGGTTGGCGGCGAAGCCGGTCCAGGCGCTGGTGAAGCGGCTGGAGGAGGCGGTGACGCTGTAGGCCATGTACTCGGCGAAGGACTCGTTCAGCCACAGGTCGTCCCACCACTTCATGGTGACCAGGTCGCCGAACCACATGTGCGCCATCTCGTGCACCACCACCAGGGCGCGCTCCTCGCGCCTGGTGTCGTCCACGGCGGAGCGGAACACGAACTCGTCGCGCAGTGTGACGCAGCCCGGGTTCTCCATCGCGCCGGCGTTGAACTCCGGCACGAAGCACTGGTCGTAGCTGTCGAAGGGGTAGCGGTGCCGGAAGACCCGGTGGTAGTGGTCGAAGCCCTGCCGGGTGACCTCCAGCAGCTCGGGGGCGTCGGCGTCCAGGTGGGCGGCGAGCGAGCGGCGGCAGTGCAGGCCGAGCGGGATCCCGTCGTGCTCGGCTCGCACCGAGTGCAGCGGGCCGGCCACCACGGAGACCAGGTAGCTGCTGATCGCCGGGGTGGGGGCGAACTCCCAGCGCCCGGGCGTGACCTGGCGGCCCACGCCGTTGCCGACCACGGTCCACTGCCGCGGCGCGGTGACGGACACGGTGTACCGCGCCTTGAGGTCGGGCTGGTCGAAGGACGCGAAGACCCGCGGGCCGTCGTCGAGGAAGGACTGGGTGTAGACGTAGTCCTCGCCGTCGGCCGGGTCGGTGAAGCGGTGCATGCCCTCGCCGGTGTGCGAGTAGGCCATGTCGGCCTCGACGGTGAGCTCGTTGTCGGCCGCCAGACCGGTCAGCGGGAAGCGCCCGGCGCGCAGCGCGGCGACGTCCAGTTCGCGGCCGTTCAGCACCACTCGGCGGAGCGCGGCCGGTTTGACGTCCACGTAGGTCCCGGCGCCCGGGGTGGTACAGCCGAAGCGGATCACCGTGGTGGAGCCGAAGACCTCCCGACCGTGGGTCAGGTCGAGGTCGAGGCGGACGGTGCGGACGTCGAGCAGGCGGTGGCGCTCGACGGCCTCGGCCCGGGTGAGTACTGAGGTATCAGACATACGGGTCATGCTGCTTCATCCACGGGTGGGCGGCACCCGCTTTTCGGCACCCGTTTTTCGGTGCCGGCTTTTCGGTGCCGGCCTTTGGCACCCGCTCTTCGATGCCCGCTTCTCGATGCCGGCTCTTCGGTGCCGGAGGGAGACCGGGGCCGCCGGATCGTCCGGGGCGGACGGCCTCCGTGCGTCCGGAGCGAGTTGACGGCGAAGCAGCGGGATTCGTACAGGCGCTCGGCACAGGCGAACAGCTGTGTTAGGTTAGGCTTGCCTAATCTTGCTGGTCGGAGGGGATGTCCTGTGCAGCAACAGTCCGAATTCGCCGGTGCCGTCGCGATGGTCACCGGGGCCGGGCAGGGCATCGGCGCGGCCGTGGTGCGGGCGCTGGTGGCCGAGGGAGCCGTCGTTGCGGCGGTGGACCGCGATCCCGGCGGGATCGACGCGCTGGCGGCCGAGCTGCCGTCCGTGCGTCCCTACGCGCTGGACGTCTCGGACGCCCGGGCGGTCGACAGCACCGTGGAGTCGATCGAGAGCCGGCTCGGACCGATCGGCGTGCTGGTCAACGTCGCGGGAGTCCTGCGCACCGCCCCGGTCGTCGAACTCACCGACGGGGACTGGGCGGACACCTTCGCCGTCAACACCACCGGCGTCTTCCACACCAGCCGCGCCGTCGGCCGCCGGATGGCGGACCGCGGACGCGGGGCGGTCGTGACCGTCGGCTCCAACGCCGCCGGGGTGCCGCGCGCCGGGATGGCCGCCTACGCGGCGTCCAAGGCGGCGGCCACCATGTTCACCCGCTGTCTGGGGCTGGAACTCGCCCGGTCCGGGGTGCGGTGCAACGTGGTGTCGCCCGGCTCGACCGACACCGCGATGCAGCGCGCGCTGTGGGGCGAGGACGCCGAGGCGGCCGAACGCCGGGTGATCGAGGGCGACCTGGGCGCCTGGCGGGTCGGCATCCCGCTCGGGCGGATCGCCGCGCCCGCCGACATCGCGGAGGCCGTGGTGTTCCTGGCCTCCGACCGGGCGCGGCACATCACCATGCACGACCTGTACGTCGACGGCGGCGCGACCCTGCGCGCCTGAGCGGAACGCCGCCGGTCCTCCTCCCACCCCCCGAAGAACCGTCCCAGACTGGAGAAACCGCCGTGACCACGGTGCACCACGCCCCCGCCGGGCCGATACCCGCCGGGCCCGACGCCCCGGCGACCGCCCTCGCCGAGGGCCAGGACCACGCCGTCATCGGCGCGGCCAGCGGACTGCTCGGCCAGTACCGGGCCGGCTCCGACGAGGCGTTCTTCGCCTCGCCGACCCGCACCCTGCTCGGCTCCGGGGTGCACGCCCGGGTGCCGCAGGACGGGCGGCCGCTGCCGGTGCGGGTCGCCGGGACGCTGGCCGAGGCGGGCCGCTCCGGCGTCGAACGGCCGCTGGTGGTCGGCGCGGTGGCGTTCGACCGGGACAGCCGGGTCGAACTCGCCGTCCCCGCCC
>NZ_LFVW01000089.1:0-28726 GCF_001182915.1 Kitasatospora sp. MY 5-36 | reverse complement strand
CAGCTGACCGTCGGCGCCTCCGGCGGCGACACCCGGACCGTCGGCGAGGCGCTGGCCGCGCTCGGCGCGCGGGTGTCGGGGGCGGCGGCGCTGGTCACCACGCCGTCCTTCGTCCGGGCCGGCGAGGCCGGGACGGTCGCGCACTTCCGGGCGCTGGCCGCGAGCAGCCCGCTGCCGCTGGTCGTCTACCACATCCCGTACCGCACCGGGCAGCAGCTCTCCACCGCCGCGCTGCGCGAACTCGCCGCGATCGAGGGCGTGGTGGGTGTCAAGTACGCGACCGGCGGGCTGGACCAGACGGCCGCCGAGCTGCTCGCCGACGCCCCCGAGGGGTTCGCCTTCCTCACCGGCGAGGACGCCTTCCTCTCGCCGATGCTGGCGCTCGGCGCGGCCGGTGGCATCCTCGCCTCCGCGCACCTGGCGACCGCCCGGTTCGTCGAGCTGACGGAGGCCTGGCAGGTCGGGGACGTGGCGCGGGCCCGGGCGCTCGGGCACCGGCTGACCGGGCTGGCGCTGTCCGCCTTCACGGCGCCGAACCCGACGGTGACCAAGGGCGTGCTGCACGCCCAGGGCCGGATCCCGACCCCGGACGTGCGGCTGCCGCTGCTGCCGGCGGGGCGGGCCGAGGTGGAGGCGGCACTGGCCCTCGCCAGTGGTCTGGACCACTAGCGCACTCTCACGTCGTGGAACGCCAGGTCGTACGACGCCCGTGACAAGGCATGATGGGCGGAGTGCGGCTGTGAACAGCACCTTTCAGAGGAGTAGTCGGAGATGAAGATCGGCATTGTCGGTGCCACCGGCCAGGTCGGCGGCGTGGTCCGCGAGATCCTGGCGGAGCGCAACGTTCCGGTGGAGCAGCTGCGGCTGTTCGCCTCGGCCCGCTCGGCCGGGCGCACGCTGCCCTGGCAGGGCACCGAGGTCACCGTCGAGGACGCGGCCACGGCCGACTACACCGGCCTGGACATCGTGATCTTCTCGGCGGGCGGCTCGACCTCCAAGGCCCTGGCCCCCAAGGTCGCCGCGGCCGGTGCCGTCGTGATCGACAACTCCTCCGCCTGGCGCCGCGACCCCGAGGTCCCGCTGGTCGTCTCCGAGGTCAACCCGGAGGCCATCGCGGACCGCCCCAAGGGCATCATCGCCAACCCGAACTGCACCACCATGGCCGCCATGCCCGTGCTGCGCCCGCTGCACGAGGAGGCCGGCCTGGCCGCGCTCGTCGTCTCCACCTACCAGGCCGTCTCCGGCAGCGGTGTGGCCGGCGTCGCGGAGCTCCAGGACCAGGCCGCCAAGGTCGTGGAGCTCGGCGCCGCCGCGCTCGCCCACGACGGCGCCGCCGTCGAGTTCCCGGAGCCCAAGGTCTACCAGCGGCCGATCGCCTTCAACGTGGTGCCGCTGGCCGGCTCCCTCGTGGACGACGGCTCCAACGAGACCGACGAGGAGCAGAAGCTCCGCCACGAGAGCCGCAAGATCCTCGGCATCCCGGAGCTGAAGGTCTCCGGCACCTGCGTGCGCGTCCCGGTCTTCTCCGGCCACTCGCTGCAGATCAACGCCCGCTTCGAGCGCCCGATCAGCCCCGAGCGGGCCGTCGAGCTGCTCGCCGCCGCCCCCGGCGTCGAGCTGTCCGACATCCCCACCCCGCTCCAGGCCGCCGGCCAGGACCCGAGCTACGTCGGCCGCATCCGGGTGGACGAGACGGTGGACAACGGCCTGTCGCTGTTCGTCTCGAACGACAACCTGCGCAAGGGCGCCGCGCTGAACGCCGTCCAGCTGGCCGAGCTGGTCGCCGCCGAGCTCAAGGGCTGAGCGCCCCTGAGCTCAAGGGCTGAGCACCTCCGGGTGAACCCCATCGGCTGAGCGCCACCAGGGTGAACCACCGGCCGGGACATTGGCCGGACCACCGCCGCGTGACCTCGGGCGGGCCCCGTCGTTGTACGGGGCCCGCCTTCGCTTTTGTTTGCTCCTCGTTGGGACGGCCGTTGCGCTACCGGGACAACCGGCGAGGTTCGGCAGGCGAACCGCGGGTAAAAGGTGACCCAACGATCGGGCGACGACGGGGGCCCCTCACCTCGGCACGCCCGGACGGCGGGCGGACCGCCCATTCCCGAATCGACCCACCCGACTGGTTCCGAGGGCGAGCGAAAAGAGGTGCGCGATGGACCGCTGTGTCGTCCTGGTGGACGCCGGATATCTGCTGGGCGCCGCCGCCAGCCTGCTCGCGGGGGATCCGTCCCGCTCCAAGGTCACCGTGAACCACACGGCCCTGATCGCCGCACTGCGCGAACGCGCCGAGGCCGAGACAGGCCTGCCGCTGCTGCGGATCTACTGGTTCGACGCCGCGCCCGACCGGCGCCCGATGCCCGAGCACCGGCGGCTGCGGGTGCTGCCCCGGGTCACCGTACGGCTCGGCGCCCTCACCCGGGCCGAGGGGCGCTGGGTGCAGAAGGGCGTGGACGCCGCGATGCACGCCGAACTCTCCGAGCTCGCCCGCAACCGGGCCTGCGCCGACGTCGTGCTGATCACCGGCGACGGGGACCTGCTGCCCGGCATGATGACCGCCAAGGAGCACGGGGTGGCCGTCCACCTGTGGGCCCTCCAGGCCGCCGACGGCGACTTCAACCAGTCCGAGGACCTGGTCGGCGAGGCGGACGAGCGGCGGGTGCTCGACCGGGAGTGGATCGAGGGGTCGTTCTCCCTGCGGGAGCACTCCAGCATGTTCCCGGCCCCGGGGGCCCGGCAGGAGATCGCCAAGATCCTCGCCGCCCCGCCGGCCGCCCCGCTGCCCACCGTGGTGCCGCCGGTGGTCCGCCCGGCGGCCACGGCCGCGGCCCCGGCGGACGCCCCCGCCACCGACGGACAGCCGCAGCCGGCCGCGGCCGCGCTCAAGGTCGTACCGACACCGAAGGACCTGGCCGGGCGGGCCTCCTCCGTCACCCCGGTCACCGCGCTCACCCCGGTGGCGAACGGCAGCAACGGCCACGGTGTGAACGGGAACGGGGCCGTCGCGCAGACCGGGCCGGTGCTGCGCTGGTCCTCCGACCGCGGCTGGGTGGACCGGCCCGTCCCGGAGCCCGCCGTCACCGCCGGCGACAGCCTGCCCACCCTCGCCCAGCTCACCACCGCCGAGCAGCGCTGGGCCGACCGCGAGGAGGACATCACCTCCATCGGCGGCGACGCCCACGAGGTCGGGCAGGTTTTCGCCCGCCGCTGGAGCGAACGCGTCGGCGACGCGGAAAGACTGACCATGCTCTGGCCCGACTACCCGCGCATCCCGCACCGGGTGGACGGCGAGCTGCTGCGCTACGCCGCCCGCTTCGGGCTGCTGGCGCACAAGGACGACCAGATCGACGAGCACGACCGCTACGCCATCCGGGCCGGGTTCTGGAAGGAACTGGCGGCGCGGGTGCCGGGCGGGTCGATGGTCGTCGACGACTGAGCCGGGCGGCGGACGGAGCGGGCCCGACGGCCGGGGCGGCGCGACGACCGAGGGGGTCCGAGGGCCGCGGCGGCCCGGCGGACGACCCGCCAGGTCGGCGGCCCGGGCGCGGGCGGGGCCCCGTTGTCCGGTTCGCCCGTATGAGCGCGTAGAGTCTTCGGTCGTGAGCGAGACGGCGGGGCGAGCACCCGAGGAACCCCTGCCGTGCGTGGCCGTGCGCGACCTGGTCAGGACGTACCGCAGCGGACGCGGCGCGGCCGCCACCGAGATCCGGGCCAACGACGGGATCAGCCTCACCGTCCGCCAGGGCGAGGTCTTCGGGCTGCTCGGGCCGAACGGAGCCGGCAAGTCGACGCTGGTGCGCCAGCTCACCGGACTGCTGCGCCCCGACTCGGGCTCCGTCGAACTCCTCGGCCACGACATCGTGCGGCACCCCGAGCGGGCCGCCCGGCTGCTCGGCTACCTCGGGCAGGAATCCACCGCGCTGGACGAGCTGACGGTCGCGCTCGCCGCCGAGACCACCGGACGGCTGCGCGGACTCACCCGGGCGCAGGCCCGCGGCGCTGCCGCCGACGTGCTGACCGAACTCGGGCTGGAGCCGATCGCCGCCCGGCCGCTCGCCAAGCTGTCCGGCGGACAGCGGCGGCTCGCCTGCTTCGCGGCCACCCTGGTGGGGGAGCGCCCGCTGCTCGTCCTGGACGAGCCCACCACCGGCATGGACCCCGTCGCCCGGCGGGCCGTGTGGAGCGCCGTGGACCGGCGGCGCGCCGAGCACGGGACGACGGTGCTGCTGGTCACCCACAACGTGATCGAGGCCGAGACGGTGCTCGACCGGGTCGCCGTGGTCGACGACGGCCGGGTGATCGCCTGCGACACGCCCGGCGGGCTCAAGGCGCTGGTGGACGGCGACGTCCGGCTCGACCTGGTCTGGCGGGACGAGGCGCCGCTCGGCGTGCCCGCCGTCGCCGCGCTGCGCGAACGGGCCGAGTGCACCGGGCGCCGCTGGACCGTCCGCACCACCCCCGAGCAGGCCCGCGAACTGGTCGCCGCCGTCACCACCGGCCCGGCCTTCGCCGCGCTCGACGACTTCACCCTCGCCACCCCGAGCCTTGAGGACGCCTACCTCAAGCTGGGCGGCCGCCACGGAGGACTGGCCAAGTGACGCTGCTCTCGGTGCCGCCGCGGACCGACCGGTCCACGGCCGCCCCCGCCCCGCTCGCCCCCGCGGCCAGGCTGCTGCCGGCGCTCGCGGCCGTGTACCGGGCGCAGCTCGCCCGGGCGCGGGTGGCGCGCATCCCGCTGCTGTTCGTGGCCACCTTCCAGTCCGTCGGCATCCTGGTGATGATGCGGGGCGTGGTGGACGCCGGGCAGTCCTCGGCGGCGCGGTCGGTGGTCGCCGGGTCGAGCGTGCTGGTGGTGGCGTTCGTCGCGCTGAACCTGCTCGCCCAGTACTTCGGGAAGCTGCGGGCCACCGGCGGGCTCGACCACTACGCGACGCTGCCGGTGCCGGCCGCCTCGGTGGTGCTGGGGACGGCCGCCGCGTACGCCTCCTTCACACTGCCCGGGACGCTCGCCACGGCGGCGTTCGGGGCGGTGATGTTCGGGCTGCCGCTCGGGCAGCTGTGGGTGCTGCTGGCGGTCGTGCCGCTGGCCGGGGCCGCGCTGTCGGGGCTGGGGGCGGCCTGCGGGCTGCTGGCGCCGCGCCAGGAGCTCGCGACGATGCTCGGGCAGCTCGGGATGTCGGCCGCCCTGCTGCTGGGCGTGCTGCCGGTGGACCACCTGCCGCAGCCGGTGCAGTGGCTGCGGGACCTGCTGCCGTCCACGTACGGGGTGGACGCCTTCGCGCGGACCTTCGCGCCGGACCCGGACTGGGCGCTGGTGCTCGTGGACCTGGGGGTGTGCGCGGGGGTGGGCGTGGTGTCGCTGGCCGTCGCCACCTGGGCGTACCGGCGGGCGGTCTCGCGGTAGGGCGTCCCAAGGTCGGACGTCCGGTAGCGGGCCCACGACCGGTGGGCACGGTGGCGGGTACGGGTGGGTCGTCCGGGTGGCCGTCGTGAAACGATGGGGCGCGTGACCGTACCGAACACACCTCCGGATCCCGCGCCCGCCGATGTGCAGGCGGTGCCGGACGCAGCGCCCGACCCGTTCGCGCCGCCGTACGGGGCCACCGCCCTCGGGCACGGGACGATTCCGCTGGGGCGGCGGCTGCTGCCGGAGGTCCGGGTCGGGGCGGGTGTCGTGGTCGCCTGCCTGGTGGCCGGTCTGGTGATGGCCGGGCTGTGGGCCTGGCTGGCGCCGAAGGTGCCGCTGCTGGTGGACGGCGACCGCATCCTCTACGCCGACCCCGAGGGCGAGCAGCGGGCCGGGGCCGACGCGGTGTTCGTGCTGATCGGCCTGGGGGCCGGGATCCTGACCGCGCTCGGCGCCTTCCTGGTGACCCGGCGGCGCGGCGGCGGCATCGCGGTCGCGCTGGGACTGGCCGTCGGCGGGCTGCTCGGATCGATCGGGGCCTGGCGGATCGGGCGGTGGCTCGGGCCGAGCGGCGACCTGATCGGCGAGGCCCGGCGGGTCGGCAACGGCGGGCACTTCGACGCGGGCATCGACCTGGGGGCGCTGGGGGCGCTGCTGGTCTGGCCGATGACGGCGATGGTGGTGCTGCTCCTGCTCTCGGCCGCGTTCGGGAAGCGGGAGGAGGACCCGCCGCCGTACTGGGCTCCGGTGGTGCAGGCTCCGCTGGCGGGGCCCCCGGTGATGCCCCCGGTGATGCCCCCGACGGGGCCCTCGGCGGGGCCCTCCGCGGAGGCGCCGACCGGGCCGTGGGCCGGGCCGGGTGCGGGGAGCGGCGCCGGAAACGGTCCGGGGAGCGGTACGGAGCGCTGAGCGTGGTCGGGCGCGGGGTGGTGCGGGTCGTCCCGCACCGGCCCCGCGCCCTCGCTTTTCCCCCGGGGAGGGGCTTTCCCCCGGGGAGGGGGCTCAGCGGGCGATGGGGGCGGTGTCGGCCCTCGTGAGGGCGACGAGGTCGGTGGGGGCCAGTTCGACTTCGAGGCCGCGGCGGCCCGCCGAGACGTAGACGGTGGGGTGGCCGAGCGCGCTGACGTCGACGACGGTGCGCAGCGGCCGGCGCTGGCCCAGCGGGGAGATGCCGCCGAGGACGTAGCCGCTGCTGCGCTCGGCGGCGGCCGGGTCGGCCATGGCGGCGCGCTTGCCGCCGACGGCCGCCGCCAAGGCCTTGAGGTCGAGCTGGCCGGCGACCGGGACCACACCGACGGTGAGGGTGCCGTCCACGTCGGCGACGAGGGTCTTGAAGACCCGCTCGGGGGCGATGCCGAGGACCTCGGCGGCCTCGCCGCCGTACGAGGCGGCGGCCGGGTCGTGGTCGTAGGCGTGCACCGTGAACGGGACGGCGGCGGCTTCCAGGGCGACGGTGGCGGGTGTGCCCTGGCCGCCCTTCCTGGTCTTCTTGGCCATGCGGGGTCCTCGGGGTCCTTGAGGTCCTTGGGGTCCTCGGTCAGTTCGGGCTGAAGGACTGGCGGGTGAGGTCGACGGCGGGCAGCGACGGCAGCCAGCTGAGGACGGCCGACTCGCGGCGCAGCAGGTCGAGCTCGGCGCGCAGCCGTTGGGCGGTGTCCGGGCAGGCGAGCAGCTGCTGCTTGACCGGGGTCTCGAACACCGAGGCGGCGGCGACCAGGTAGGAGAGCACCTGGGGGTCGTCCGGGAGCTCCTGGTGGCCGACGGTGCTCGCCTCGCGGGCGCCGGCCAGGCGCTTCTGGTAGACCCGGAACGCCCGCTCGACCTCGGAGGCCAGCGCGCCGGAGCCCTCGCCGGGGCGCTCCTCGATCAGCTCCGTCTCCCCGGTCAGGTACGGGCCGGAGACGTCCACCGAGCGCAGCCGGAACCGGGTGGTGCCGGTGACCAGCAGCTCGTAGCGGCCGTCCGGCTGGTGCTGGACGGAGGCGATGTCGGCGACGCAGCCGACCTGGAAGACCGCCTCCAGCGGGTCCCCGGTGACGGTGCCGAGGCCGTCCAGCGGACCGGCCGGGCCCTCCTCGGGCCTGACCCGGGCGACCTCCCGGCCGTCCCTGATCGCGAGCACGCCGAACCGCCGGGGAGTGTCCTCGGGCTGTTCGAGCAGATCGGCGACGAGACGGCGGTAGCGCTCCTCGAAGACGTTCAGGGGCAGCACCAGGCCCGGGTAGAGCACGGTGTTCAGCGGGAAGAGCGGCAGCCGTTCTGTCACGGCGGACAGCGTAGTTCCCCGGACGGGGGCCTTGTCGCACGGTGGACGGGCCCGGCCGCTCGCCGGGCCCGTCCACCGGAGGGCTCAACCGCGCTGGAGCATCCGCGTGGCGCCGGCCACGACCGTGGAGGCGAGCAGCCAGCCGACCACGACCAGCCCGGCGGAGATCCACTGGGTGAGGCCGCCGGGGTTCCAGCCGCCCTGGTTGAGGTCCACGATCGGCAGCAGCTGGTTGAGGGTGTACAGCACCGGGTTCCAGTGGGGGCGCTCGTCGGCCTTGAGCGGATCCAGCGGGTGGGTGGCGAACCAGAGGCTGCCGAGGATCCAGGCGAGCAGCAGCCACAGGCCCGCCCGGCCCGGGCGGTAGCCGTAGCCGACGGTCGCGTCCTGGACGGCGCCCCAGACCCGGGCCGGCAGCGGCAGGGTGCGCCGGCGCCGGCGCTGCTTGGCGTACAGCACCTCGCGGGCGTCGTCGTCGGCGCCGTCGCGGCGCAGGGCGGCCGCGAGCTGCTCGTAGGACTCGGGCTGGAAGTCCACCGAGGAGCCCTCCAGCCAGGCGATCCGCTGCTGGACGGGGAAGGCGCCGACCGGGCGCAGGTTCTCGTAGACGAAGCCGGTGAGGCCCAGGTGCTTGCCGAGCGGCCAGGCCTCCGGGGTGTCGACCAGGTTGCCGACCCGGGCCCGGGAGAGCGAGACGGTGCCGGTCGGGCGGACCTTGCAGGTGAAGCGCAGCTCCGGGGTGTGGATGCGGCGCAGTGAGAGCTCGTCCTCGTCCTCCAGGTGGAACTCGCCGGAGACCAGGCAGGCGCCGTCGAAGCGGCTGTCGGACAGCCGTACCCGGCCGAAGGCGCGGAACGGGGTGACGGGCCCGTCGGGCGGCGGGTTCTCGCCGTAGCCGGAGCCGTAGTAGCCGCGGGAGCCGACCCAGCCGAGGTCGGCGGAGCCGGTCAGGTAGAGGGTGTGGCCGACGGTGACCCGCACGGCGTTGAGGCAGGTGGGATTGTGCCGCCGGTCGGCGCGCAGCTGGGCGCCGCGCAGCGAGAGCCGGCCGCCTATCCGGGCGGTGCGCACGCTCAGCTCGCCCCGGGTCTCCAGACGTTCGGCCTCGAAGTCCTGGTTGACGGTGATCCCGTCGGCGGAGACGGCGCGGCCGTGGCGGTCGCCGCCGACGACGGTCTGGTTGAGCAGCAGGTCGGTGCCGATCCGCGCGTCGGTGAGCCGGATGCCGTCGGGGACGCGGCAGCGGGCGAGGTGGAGGTCGCCGGTGGTGGAGAGCCGGGAGGCCTCCAGCCGGGGGATCAGGCAGTTCACGAAGCGCAGCGTGGAGGCCGCCGCCTCGGAGATGAGGATCTTGTGCGCGAAGCGGCAGTCGTGCAGCTCGACGTAGTCGTCGATGGCGCCCCCGGCCAGGTTGAGCGCGCCGGTGACCAGGACGCCGCTGAACCGCAGCGAGGCGACCCGCCCGGGGGCGGGCTCCGGGCCGACCAGCAGCAGATGGGCGAGCACCTCGGCGCGGACGGTGCGGTCGGGGCCCCAGGGGGCGTCGCCGAAGGGGTCGTCGGTGTTGGCTTCGCCACTGCGGAGGTCCAGGATCTCGCCCTGGCGGTAGGCCTCCCAGAGCGCGCGTTCCGTGTCCGTCCAGCCCTCTGGAGCGCGCTCCGCCATGGTTTTCCCCGTCCCCCCGGTCGTCTCGCCTTTCGTATCACGGACTGAAATGCGGGACCAGCGGTTCCGGCCACTCCTTACACTGGGTGGCGTGATCTCTCGAATCGACCTCCGCGGCTCGCTGGACGACCCGCGTGACCTGCTGCCCCGTGCCGAGTTCGACGTCGCGGCCGCCCTGGAGAAGGTGCGGCCGATCGCCGAGGACGTACGCCATCGCGGGGTCGCGGCGCTGATCGAGATCACCGAACGCTTCGACGGCGTCCGGCTGGAGTCGACCCGGGTCCCGGCCGAGCAGCTGACCGAGGCCCTGGAGACGCTGGACCCGAAGGTGCGGGCCGCCCTGGAGGAGTCGATCCGCCGGGCCCGCGCCGTGCACGCCGACCAGCGCCGCACCGGGCACACCACCCAGGTGGTGCCGGGCGGCACGGTCACCCAGCGCTGGGTGCCGGTCGAGCGGGTCGGCCTGTACGTGCCGGGCGGGCTGGCGGTCTACCCGTCCTCCGTGGTGATGAACGTGGTGCCGGCCCAGGAGGCGGGCGTCCGGGGCATCGCCGTCACCTCGCCGCCGCAGAAGGAGTTCGGGGGGAGCGTCCACCCGGCCATCCTGGCGGCCTGCGCGCTGCTCGGCGTGGACGAGGTCTACTCCGTCGGCGGCGCCCAGGCGGTCGCGATGTTCGCCCTCGGCACCGAGGAGTGCGCGCCGGTGAACGTGGTCACCGGCCCCGGCAACATCTACGTGGCCGCCGCCAAGCGCTACTTCGCCGGCCGGATCGGCATCGACTCCGAGGCCGGCCCGACCGAGATCGCCGTCCTCGCCGACGACAGCGCGCTGCCGTCCGACGTCGCCGCCGACCTGATCAGCCAGGCCGAGCACGGCCCGACCTCCGGCTCGGTGCTGGTCACCGACTCCCCGGCGCTCGCCGACGCGGTCGAGGCCGAGCTGGCCGTGCAGGTCGCGCGGACCAAGCACGGCGAGCGGGTGGCCGAGGCGCTCGGCGGCAGGCAGTCCGGCATCATCCTGGTCGACGACCTGGAGCAGGGCCTCGCCGTGGTCAACGCGTACGCGGCCGAGCACCTGGAGATCCAGACCCGCGACGCCCACGCGGTGGCCGCCCGGGTGGTCAACGCCGGCGCGATCTTCATCGGCCGCTGGACCCCGGTCTCGCTGGGCGACTACGCGGCCGGCTCCAACCACGTGCTGCCGACCGGCGGCTGCGCCTGCCACTCCTCCGGGCTGTCGGTGCAGACCTTCCTGCGCGGCGTCCAGGTCGTCGAGTACGACCGGGAGGCGCTGGCGGACGTCGCCGCGCACGTGGTCAACCTGGCGAACGCCGAGGACCTGCCGGGGCACGGGGACGCCATCAAGGCCCGCTTCGAATGGACGGTGCCGGGAGCGTGACCGCCATGACTCGCATCGACGACCTCCCGATCCGCGACGAGCTGCGCGGCCAGTCCCCGTACGGCGCGCCGCAGCTGGACGTGCCCGTCCAGCTGAACACCAACGAGAACCCGTACCCGCTGCCCGAGGAGCTGGTCGCCCGGATCGCCGAGCGCGTCGCCGAGGCCGCCCGCGGGCTGAACCGCTACCCCGACCGGGACGCGGTCGAGCTGCGCGAGGGCCTCGCCGCGTACCTCGGGAAGACCACCGGCTTCCCGGTCGCCCGGGAGCAGGTGTGGGCCGCCAACGGCTCCAACGAGGTGCTCCAGCAGCTGCTGCAGACCTTCGGCGGCCCCGGCCGCAGCGCGCTCGGCTTCGAGCCCTCGTACTCGATGCACGCGCTGATCTCCCGGGGCACCGGCACCGCCTGGATCTCCGGCCCGCGCAACGACGACTTCACCATCGACGTGGACGCCGCCGTCACCGCCATCGCGGAGCACCGGCCGAACGTGGTGTTCATCTGCTCGCCCAACAACCCGACCGGCACCGCCGTGGACGCCGACACCGTGCTGCGGCTGTACGAGGCCGCGCAGGCCGCCCGGCCCAGCCTGGTGGTGGTGGACGAGGCGTACGTCGAGTTCTCGCACCGCGCCTCGCTGCTGCCGCTGATCGAGGGCCGCCCCAACCTGGTGGTCAGCCGCACCATGTCCAAGGCCTTCGGCGCGGCCGGACTGCGCCTGGGCTACCTGGCCGCCGACCCGGCCGTGGTCGACGCCGTCCAGCTGGTGCGCCTGCCGTACCACCTGTCGGCCGTCACCCAGGCCACCGCGCTGGCCTGCCTGGAGCACACCGACACCCTGCTCGGGTACGTCGGGCGGCTCAAGCAGGAGCGCGACCGGCTGGTCGACGCGCTGCGGGGGATGGGCCTGGAGGTCACCGACTCGGACGCCAACTTCGTCCAGTTCGGCCGCTTCGCCGACACCCACGCGGTGTGGCAGGCCATCCTCGACCAGGGCGTCCTGGTCCGTGACAACGGTGTCCCCGGGTGGCTGCGCGTCACCGCCGGCACGCCCGCCGAGAACGACGCCTTCCTGGACGCCGTCCGTTCTGTGATCAAGGAGCTCTAACCCCATGTCCCGCATCGGACGCGTCGAGCGCACCACCAAGGAGACCTCGGTCCTGGTCGAGATAGACCTCGACGGCACCGGGAGGACCGACATCTCCACCGGCGTCGGCTTCTACGACCACATGCTCGACCAGCTCGGCCGGCACGGCCTGTTCGACCTCACCGTCAAGACCGACGGCGACCTGCACATCGACACCCACCACACCATCGAGGACACCGCCCTCGCGCTCGGCGCCGCCTTCAAGCAGGCGCTCGGCGACAAGGTGGGCATCTACCGCTTCGGCAACTGCACCGTGCCGCTGGACGAGTCGCTCGCCCAGGTCACCGTGGACCTCTCCGGCCGGCCGTACCTGGTGCACACCGAGCCCGAGGGCATCGCCCCGATGATCGGCTCGTACGACACCACGATGACCCGGCACATCCTGGAGTCCTTCGTGGCCCAGGCGCAGATCGCGCTGCACGTCCACGTGCCGTACGGGCGCAACGCGCACCACATCGTGGAGTGCCAGTTCAAGGCGCTGGCCCGGGCGCTGCGCTACGCCGCCGAGCGCGACCCGCGCGCGGCCGGAATCCTCCCGTCCACCAAGGGTGCGCTGTGAGCAATACTGCGATGATCCTCATCTTCGTCGGCCTCTTCCTGGCCGGCGGAGTCATCTCCTTCTGGAAGCAGAAGCAGTCGAAGAGCGTCATCCTGGTGCTGGCCTTCGGCGCCGTGATGTGCCTGGCCTCCGGCCTCATGCGCCTGTAACACCCGCCGTAGAGAGACTGGACACCTGAACATGGGCAAGAACGTCGTCGTCCTCGACTACGGCTCCGGCAACCTCCGCTCCGCGCAGCGCGCCCTGGAGCGGACCGGGGCGGACGTCACGGTCAGCTCCGACTACGACACCGCGATGGCCGCGGACGGCCTGCTCGTCCCCGGCGTGGGCGCCTACGAGGCCTGCATGCGCGGGCTCAAGTCCGTCCGCGGGGACTGGATCATCGGCCGCCGGCTCGCCGGGGGCCGGCCGGTCATGGGCATCTGCGTCGGCATGCAGATCCTCTTCGAGAAGGGGGTCGAGCACGGCGTGGAGACGGCCGGCTGCGACGAGTGGCCGGGCGTCGTCGAGCCGCTGGAGGCCCCCGTCGTCCCGCACATGGGCTGGAACACCGTGGACGTCCCCGAGGGCAGCCGGATGTTCGCCGGCCTCGACCCGGAGACCCGCTTCTACTTCGTGCACTCCTACGGGGTGCGGCACTGGGAGCTGGAGACCCACAGCGCGCGGATCAACCCGCCGCTGGTCACCTGGGCCACCCACGGGCAGCCGTTCGTCGCGGCCGTCGAGAACGGCCCGCTGTGGGCCACCCAGTTCCACCCCGAGAAGTCCGGCGACGCCGGCGCCGCCCTGCTGACCAACTGGGTCAACACCCTCTGACTTTCTGAGAGTTGGATCTCTGATGAGCCTCGAACTGCTGCCCGCCGTCGACGTCCGTGACGGCCAGGCCGTCCGCCTGGTCAAGGGCGCCTCCGGCACCGAGACCTCCTTCGGCGAGCCGCTCGCCGCCGCCCTCGCCTGGCAGAACGCCGGCGCCGAGTGGCTGCACCTGGTCGACCTCGACGCCGCCTTCGGCACCGGCAGCAACTACGAGCTGCTGCGCGAGGTCACCGGACAGCTGGACGTCAAGGTCGAGCTGTCCGGCGGCATCCGCGACGACGAGTCGCTCGCCCGCGCGCTCGCCACCGGCTGCACCCGGGTCAACCTCGGCACCGCCGCCCTGGAGGCCCCGGAGTGGGTCGCCAAGGCCATCGCCGAGCACGGCGACAAGATCGCCGTCGGCCTGGACGTGGTCGGCACCACCCTGCGTGGCCGCGGCTGGACCCGCGACGGCGGCCAGCTCTTCGACGTGCTGGCCCGGCTGAACGCGGAGGGCTGCGCCCGCTACGTCGTCACCGACGTCAACCGGGACGGCACCCTGACCGGTCCCAACCTCCAGCTGCTGCGCGACGTCTGCGCCGCGACCGACCGGCCCGTGGTCGCCTCCGGCGGCGTCTCCTCGCTCGACGACCTGCGCGCCATCGCCTCGCTCGTGGGCGAGGGTGTCGAGGGCGCCATCGTGGGCAAGGCACTCTACGAGCAGAAGTTCACCCTCGAAGAGGCCCTGGAGGCGGTTTCAGGATGACGGACGGTCGGATCGTACGCGGGCAGGTCGTAGCCGGTCGGGGCGAGGCCGGGCAGGTCGTGGCCGGTCGGGTCGGCGGATTCTCCCCGTGGGAGGACGAGTTCGGCTACTCCCGGGCCGTCGCCGCGGGCGACCACGTGCACGTGGCCGGCTCCACCGCCTGGGTGGACGGCCGGATCGAGCACGAGGGCGACCCGTACCGGCAGACCCTCGCCGCGTTCGGCGTCGGGCTCACCGCCCTGGCCGCGTACGGTCTGACCACCGACGACGTGGTCCGCACCCGGATGTACATCACCCACGTCCGCGACGCCGAGGAGGTGGGCCGCGCCCACCGCGAACTCTTCGACGCCGCACGCCCGGTGGCCACCATGGTGGTGGTCGACGGGCTGATCGACTCCCGGATGCTGGTCGAGGTCGAACTCGACGCGTACCGGTCCGGACTGGCAAAGACCCTGGAAGCCCCGGAAATCCCGGACGCCCCGGAAGTTTCGGACGTCCCGGAAGCCTCGGAAGCCCTGGAAGTTGTGGAAGGCGAACAGCCGTGACCCTCGCAGTACGTGTCATCCCCTGCCTGGACGTGGACGCCGGGCGGGTGGTCAAGGGCGTCAACTTCCAGAACCTGCGCGACGCCGGCGACCCGGTCGAGATGGCCAAGCTCTACGACGCCGAAGGCGCCGACGAGCTGACCTTCCTCGACATCACCGCCTCCTCCGGCGACCGGGAGACCACCTACGACGTGGTCCGCCGCACCGCCGAACAGGTCTTCATCCCGCTCACGGTGGGCGGCGGCATCCGGGCCGTCGAGGACGTCGACAAGCTGCTGCGGGCCGGCGCCGACAAGGTCGGCGTCAACACCGCGGCCATCGCCCGGCCGGAGCTGGTCCGCGAGATCGCCCAGCGGTTCGGACGGCAGGTCCTGGTGCTCTCGGTGGACGCCCGGCGCTGCCCGCCCGGGACGGAGACCGAGTCCGGCTTCGAGGTCACCACCCACGGCGGGCGGCAGGGCACCGGGCTCGACGCCGTCGCCTGGGCGGGCCGCGCCGCCGAACTCGGCGCGGGCGAGATCCTGCTCAACTCGATGGACGCGGACGGCACCAAGGACGGCTACGACCTGGAGCTGATCCGGGCCGTGCGCAAGAGCGTCTCGGTGCCGGTGATCGCCTCCGGCGGCGCGGGCAAGCTCGCGGACTTCGCACCGGCCGTCGACGCGGGCGCGGACGCGGTGCTGGCCGCCAGCGTGTTCCACTTCGGGGACCTGCGGATCGGCGAGGTCAAGGGCGCGCTGCGGGAGGCCGGGCACCCGGTGCGGTGAGTTTTTCGCGGTGCTTGTTCGCGTTCGCGTTCGCGTTTGCGTTCGTGAACAAGCACCGCGGCTGTTGTGCTCAGGCCTGGTACGTGGTGGTTCGCTCAGGCCTGGTTCGGGTCGCCCTTGATCAGCGCGAAGGGGGCGCCGTTCGGGTCCGCGACCCACGCGATCCGGCCGACGTTCTTCACGTTCTCGGGCCCCATCAGCACCGAGCCGCCGGCCGCCGTCGCCTTGGCCACCCGCGCGTCCACGTCCGCGGTCGCGAAGTACGGCGTCCAGGCGGACGGCTGCGCCGGGGCCATGGTCGGCGCGATGCCGCCGAAGCTGGTCGCCTGCTGGTCGCCCTCGGCGGTGGAGACCACCCGGTAGCTCATCCCCGGCGACGGCTCGAAGTTCTCCACCCGCCAGCCGAACAGCTTCTCGTAGAAGGCGAAGGCGACGTCCGGGGCGGAGGTGTGCAGCTCGGCCCAGACCAGCGCGCCCTCCTCGGACACCGCGTCCAGCCCCTTGGTGCTCCCCGCCTGCCAGACGGCGAAATCGGCGCCCTGCGGGTCGGTGAGCGCGGCGAACCGGCCCTCCTGCATGACGTCCGACGGCGGCACCCGGACGCCGGCGCCGGCCTGCTCGGCCGCCTTGGCGGTGGCGTCCGCGTCGGCGGTGCGAAAGTACGTCGTCCACGCGGACCGCGCGCCCTGGTCGAGGTGGCCGATGGCGCCGACGGTCCTGCCGTCCAGCTGGACGAACCCGTAGCCGCCGGTCCCGGGGATCTCCAGGAACGTCCAGCCGAACACCTTGTTGTAGAACCCGGCGGTGGCGGGGATGTCCGGGCTGCCCAGGTCGATCCAACAGGGCGAGCCGATGGGGAAGTCGGGGGTGAGCATGTGCGGGGTGCCCTTCGACAGAGGGGACGGCCGGGCGTGCCCGGGTCGGACCCCGGCCACCTGCGAGTCTGCACCCGGGGTCTGACATCCGCAGCCGGGGGAGGCCGCCGGGGCCCGCTGTGAGCCGCGTCACTTCCCAGCCCGCCGTGCAGCAGCCGGCGGGCGGGCGCCGTCAAGAGGGTGGAAAAGACGGCGGCAGAGAGTGAGGCCACGGGTGAGGCTGCGCAGGGGCAGTCCCGGGATCGACTTCGTCGAGTTCGTGGAACAGCGTTCGGGCGCGCTGTTCCGCACGGCGTACGTGCTCACCGGCGACGCCCACACCGCGGAGGACCTCGTCCAGGAGGCACTGGAACGGGCCTGCCGACACTGGCGGCGGGTCGCGCGCGCCGAGGTGCCCGAGGCGTACGTGCGCCGGATCCTCGTGAACCTGGCCAACGACCGCTGGCGGCGCCTGCACCGCTCGGGCGAGCGCCCCGCGCCGGAGCCCGCCGTCGAACACCCCGACCCCCGCGACGCCTACCGGTCGGTGGAACTGCGCGCCGAACTCGTCGCGGCGCTGCACACCCTGCCGATGGGGATGCGCACCGTGGTCGTCCTGTACTACCTCCACGACCTGGGGGACCGGGAGATCGCGCAGACCCTCGACATCTCCCCGGGCGCCGTGCGCTCGCAACTCTCCCGCGGGCTCGCGAAACTGCGGGCCGCGCTGCCCCGGCAGGACGCCCCGTCCGCGTCGTCGACCCCGCGTGAAGGTGCGTGATGATCCGCTTCCCGCCCCAGGACCCCGTCCCCACCCCAGGCCCCGACCCCGACTCCGACTTCGACAAGGAACTCCTCGCCGCCATGACCGCGTTCGCCGACACCACCGCCACCCCCGTGATCGACGCCGCCGGAATCCGGCGCACGGTCCGCCGGCGCACCGCCCTCACCGGGGCCGCGGCCGTGGCGGCGGTGGCCGTCATCGCCACGGGCGCGGCCCTGCTCCTGCCCGGATCGCCGAGCGGCGGCGACCGCCCGGCCGGGACCGCGCCGGCCCCGGCCGTCCACTCCGCGCCCCCGTCCCCCTCCGCCTCCCCTTCCTCCCTTTCCGCGACCAAAGGCACCCCGTCCCCCGTCGCCCCGCCCGCACCCGGCGCCACGACCGTGACCGTCCCCCCGGTCGCCGGCCTGACCCGGGACGCCGCCACCCGGCTGCTCGACGCGGCCGGACTGCACTACGAGGTCCACGAACTCACCGACTGGAAGCTGCCCGCCGGCTCGGTCATCAACTCCGCGCCCCTGCCCGGGCACACCACGGCGACGGACACCCCCGTCCAGCTCTTCATCTCCAAGGGCCGCCCCGGAAGCTGACCGCCCACGCCCGCGGTCCCGCCCGCGAGCGTCGCCCCTCGGCATGCCGAGAGGCCACATCGGCTTCCGCCCCTCTGCTACTTCGGGGGCAGCGGCAGGACGTGGCGGAGGGCTTCGAGGGCGTCGGGGTCGCCGTCGACGGTGAGGGTGGTCCGGGCGCCGCGGCCGTAGGTGAAGAGCACGAGCTCGGCGGGTTCGCCGGTGAGGCGGACGGTGGGGGAGCCGGCGGGGCCGACGGTGAGGGAGCGGCCGTCGGGGTGGACGAGCGCCAGCCGGATGGGGGAGCGGCGGCCGGCCTCCAGGCGGGCGATCATGGGGAGGCGCCGCCAGAGGGCCTCGGCGCGGCCGGGCGGGACCGGCTGCGGGGTCCAGTCGTCGGCCGCGCGCAGCACGTCCTCGGCGTGGACGAAGTACTCGACGGTGTTCGCCGCCTCGTCGGCGCCGGGCAGGGCGAACGGCGAGTAGACCGGAGGCCCGGCCCGGAACAGCCGCACCAGCTCCTCGTACGGCCGCTCGGCGTACCCGTCCTGCACCCGCCGCGTCCAGCCGGCCAGCGCCCCGACCCGGATCCCCGCCGCCGCATCGGGCCGCCGCTCCCGGACCACCAGATGCGCGGCCAGATCCCGGGTCGTCCACCCCTCACAGAGGGTGGGGGCGTCCGGCCCGGCAGCGGTGAGGAGTTGGGCGAGCCGGTGGCGTTCGGCGAGGGCGTGGTTCGACATGGTGGAAGCCTATGGGCTCATCTGCCCACCGGGCCCGGTCGGTTGCGGCGCACCGCCGACCCGTTCGGATGCGGGCCCTCCGAACACCGCATGGAGCAGGTCTCGCTGTGCTCCTGGTACCGCCGGCTTCGCCCGCGAGGACCCGGAACCTCGGCGCGAGGGCGGGCAGTACCGGCCCCCAGCTGCCGTGGTCGCCCCACGAGCCGTGCACCAGGACCAGCGGCTCGCCGTCCCCGTCCACCTCGTAGAGGAGCTCGACGCCGTTCACCGCGACCCGTGGCATGTCCGCCCTCCTCACCCGCAGGCGGCGGTCGCCGCCGGGGCCATTGAGGCACCCCGGGCCCGGCCCCGCAACCGCGACGGGCCCGACACCACGCGTGCGGTCGCCCCGCGCACCCGGAGGATCAAGCCGCCCTGGCGGGACGGAAGCCCGAACCGAGACCACGGAGCCGTCGGTCGGGCAGCCGGCCGACTCCTCCCGGGTCGTGGTCGGGAGAGTGTCGCCGGGGCTGACGGGGTTCTGTATCGGGTGGGTATCAGGGAGCGCTTGGTTGTCCATCGAATGGGCGCGCCGGTCCCTGCGAAGGGGCGGACAGGGGGCGGGAGCACGGCGGCCCCTTTCGGTGGTCGGGCCGATCGCACCTGGGATGACCTGGGGTTTCGTGTAGGAGAGGGGGTGTGGGAATGGCGTCGCAGGTCCTGCCGCGCGCCGGGGGCGTGTTCGGTGCCTGCCGTATCGTCCCCTTGTGGCTGCCGTCCCGTGGGCAGTCGGCTGGTCACCGGACCGTTCGAACAGGAGCATCCGCCCGTGTCATCTTCCGCCCCGGCTGGGGCTTCCTCGCGCCCGGTCCGCGTGCTGCTGGTGGAGGACGACGATCTGATGCGCCGGTCCTTCACGGTCGCGCTGGAACGTTACGGCTACGAGATGGCGGCCGCCGCCGACGGTCTGAGCGGGCTGGAGATCTTCCGTGACGGGAGTTTCGACCTGCTGATCCTCGACGTGATGCTGCCTGGGCTGGACGGGATCGGCCTGTGCAGGAGAGTCCGGGAGACCAGCCTGGTACCCGTCCTGATGATGTCCGCCCGTGGCGACGGGCTCGACGTCGTCGCCGGCCTGGAGGCCGGGGCGGACGACTACGTGGTCAAGCCCGTGGACACCTACGTGCTGGTCGCACGCATCCGCTCGTTGCTGCGGCGGGCCACCTACACGCCGTCCGCCGCCTCTCAGCCCGAGCGCGTCACTGCCGGGGCGCCGCCCGCCGACGGGGAGGTGCTGGTGTTCGGGGACCTGCGCCTCGACACCGCCGGACTGGAGGTGGCCGTCGCCGGAGAACCGGTGGCGCTCACCCCGACCGAGCTGAAGCTGCTCCTGGAGTTCGCCGCACACCCGGGCGTGGTTCTGGAGCGGCACACCCTGCTGCGCAACGTCTGGGACTACGGCTGGGACGGCGACAGCCGGGTCGTGGACCTGTGCGTGCAGCGGCTGCGCAGGAAGCTGGGGCGGGAGCGGATCGAGACGGTCCGCGGCTTCGGCTACAAGTTCAGGCGCTGAGCCCGGTGCGCGGGTTCCGCCGGCCGCGGCCGGCCCGGGCGTCCCTGCGGTGGAAGATCGCCGCGCTGGCGGCGGCCACGGCCTGCCTGGTCGTGGCGGCGGTGGGCGTGCTCGTGCACCTGTGGACCGCCCGCGACATCCGGAGCCGGGCCGAGGCGCAGGCCTTCAACGCCGTGTACTCGGCCATGGACGTCTACCGACGCACCGGAACCCTGGCGGACGGAGCCGAACTCGACCCGGCCGAGCTGCCCGCCGAGCTGCGCCACCCGGCCGACGACGCCCGGCACACGGTCCACGACGGGCGGGTCGACGGACCCCTCGGGCCGAGCGTCTGGGCCGCCCAGCGAACCGCCGGCCCCGGCAGCCCGGTCCTCGCCGTCCGGGTCAACACGGGCCCGCAACTCTACGGACTGCACCGGCTCGACCTGACCATGACCGTCGCGTCGCTGGTCGCGCTCGCGGCGGCCACGCCTCTGGCCGTCTACGGCGCCGGGCTGGTCGCCCGTCGGCTGCGGCAGGTCTCCGAAACCGCGGTCCGGATCTCCGCCGGTGACCTCGATGCCCGGACCGGGCCCACCGGGGGCAACGACGAGGTCGCCGACATCGCGGCCACCGTCGACCTCATGGCCGACAGCCTCGGCCGGCGGCTGCGCACCGAGCGCCAGTTCACCGCGGACGTGGCTCACGAGCTGCGCACACCCGTCGGCGGCCTGCTGGCCACCGCCGACCTGCTGCCGCCCGGCGAGACCGAGGACCTGCTCCGCGCCAGGGTGCGCGACCTGCGTGCCCTGGTCGAGGACCTCCTCGAGATCTCCCGCCTGGACGCCGGGGCCGAGCAGCCGGTCCGCGCCCGGGTTCCGCTCGGCGAGGTCGTCGCCGATGCCGTGGCGCGCACCGGCCTCGACGCCGAGGTCACCGTCGCCGCCGCGCACGGCCCGGCCGCCGCGCACGGCCCGGAGGACGCGCACCGCTCGGAGGACGCGCACCGCTCGGAGGACGCCACGACCGTGGAGACCGACCCGCGCCGCCTGGAACGGATCGTCAGCAACCTCGTCGTCAACGCCCACCGCCACGGACGGGCCCCGGTGCGGGTCACCGTCGAGGGCCGCACCGTCGTGGTGCGCGACCACGGCCTCGGCTTCCCGGCGGACCTGCTGCTCCACGGCCCGCGTCGCTTCCACAGCGGCGCCGCCGAGCGCGGTTCGGGCCACGGCCTGGGCCTGACCATTGCCCTCGGACAGGCTCGGCTGCTCGGTGCCGAGCTTCACCTGGACAACGCCCCGGACGGTGGGGCCGTCGCCACTCTGCGCCTGCCGGCCTGACCGCCCGGCTCCGCGGAACCGCTACGAAGCGGAGCGGACGCCGATACACGCCGGCGCGGGTCCCGATACGTCGCCCGGACACCCTTCGAAGTGCACCGTCCGCACCGAAGAGGAGTCCCCGTGACCACCGTCCCCCTCACCCCGTACCCGCCGGACCCGGCCCCCGGGATCGCGGCCGCCACCACCGACCTGACGAAGGTCTACGGCAGCGGCGACACCCGGGTCGTGGCCCTGGACCGGGTCAGCATCGGCTTCCGGGAGAGCGAGTTCACCGCGATCATGGGCCCCTCCGGCTGCGGCAAGTCCACTCTGATGCACTGCGCCGCCGGGCTCGACACCCCCACCTCCGGCGGCGTCCGCATCGGCACCACCGAGCTGGGCTCCTTGCGCGACCGGCCGCTGACCCGGCTGCGCCGCGACCGGATCGGCTTCGTCTTCCAGGCGTTCAACCTGCTGCCGACGCTGACCGCGCTGGAGAACATCACGCTGCCGCTGAGCATCGCCGGCCACCACCCCGACCGGCAGTGGCTGGACCGCGTGGTCTCCATGGTCGGCCTCTCCGGGCGCCTGGACCACCGGCCCGCGCAGCTGTCCGGCGGTCAGCAGCAGCGCGTCGCGGTCGCCCGCGCCCTCGCTTCGCGGCCCGCGATCGTCTTCGGCGACGAGCCCACCGGCAACCTCGACTCCCGCTCCGGCGCCGAGGTCCTCGGCTTCCTGCGCGACTCGGTGCGCGAACTCGGCCAGACCGTGGTCATGGTCACCCACGACCCCGTCGCCGCCGGCTACGCCGACCGCGTGGTGTTCCTCTCCGACGGACGGCTTGTCGACGAGACGACCCGCCCCACCCCGGACCGGGTCCTCGACGTCATGAAGCGCTTCGACACCCGCGCCCGCACCAGCTGACCCGCGCCCGCACATCCCTGTCCCTCCCATGCCCCGCCGCTCCCATGCCCCGTCCCTCCCACGCCCCCGGAAGCCGAACCCATGCTGAGAACAGCCGTGCGCAACGTCCTGGCGCACAAGGCCCGACTGGCCATGACCGTCCTCGCGGTCTGCCTGGGTGTCGCATTCGCCAGCGGCACCCTCGTCTTCGCGGACTCGGCCGCGGCCGCCTACCGCGCCGCCGCGTCGAGGAACTTCGCCGACATCGCGGTCACCGTCACCGCACGACAGGCCCCGGCAGGGGCCGCCGCGGACCAGCCGGACAGCGTCCTCGACGACGCGCTCGCCCGGCGACTGGCCGCCGTCCCCGGTGTCGCCGCCGTGCGGCCGTCCGTCGACGGCCGGGCCGCCCTGAACGCGGCGGACGGTACCCCGTTGCGGGTCAGGCCGGGCGCGAACCCGGCCGCCGCCTACGTACCCGGCCCCGACGGCGAGGACCGCCGCCACCCCCTCGCCGCAGGCCGTGCCCCGGCGGGCGGCGACGAGATCGCCGTGGACAGCGGCACCGCTGCCGCGGGGCACTTGCACGTCGGTGACTCGGTCACGCTGGCCACCGACGGCCCGGCCATGACCATGCGGCTCGTCGGCATCGTCACCACCACGGACACCCGGGTGCTCGCGGGCGGCACCCTCGTCCTGTTCGACCGGGCGACCGCCCAGCGACTGTTCGCCACTTCGGGCCACTACACCGCGATCGACCTGTCCGCCGCGGCCGGCACCGGCCAGTCCGAACTCGCCCGGCGGGTCGCCACCGTGCTCCCGCCCGACAGGGCCGAGGTCACCACCGCCGCCGCCCGGGCCGCCCAGCAGGCGGTCTACGTCGGCACCCTGACGCGGGGCTACCAGAAGATGCCGACGGTCTTCGCCGGAATCGCGCTGTTCATCGGGTCCTTCCTGGTCATCAACACCTTCACCATGCTCGTCACCCGGCGCACCCGGGAGATCGCGCTGCTCCGGGCGATCGGAGCCTCACGCCGTCAGGTGGTCCGGTCCGTCCTCGTGGAGGCCGTCCTGGTCGGGCTCGCCGCCTCGGCGGCCGGGTTCGTCCTCGGCCTCGGCATCGCCGCCGTCCTGCCCGGCCTGCTGAGCACCGGCGGGGACCTGCTGCCCGACGGCCCGCTGGTCATCGGCCCGCGCCCCGTCCTGGCGGCGCTCGGCGTCGGGGTGGGGGTCACCGTGCTCGCCGCCTGGCTGCCTGCTCGCAAGGCCGCACGCGTCGCGCCCGTCGAGGCGTTGCGTACGGCGCAGCAGCCGCCCGCCGGCCGGTTCCGCGTCCGCGCCGTCGCGGGGCTCGCCCTTCTCGCCCTGGGCGTCGGCCTGCTCGTCCCGCTCACCGGCGCGAAGGACGCCTCGGAGGGGAACCTGCGCGGCGCGATGCTCGGCTGCGGCGTCCTCGTCCTCGCCCTGATCGTGCTGGCGCCGCTACTCGTGGTCCCGGCGATCCGGCTGATCGGCCGCCTGACCGGCCGTTCCGGGATCACCGGTCACCTCGCACAGCAGAACGCGCTGCGCGACCCGCGGCGCACCGCCGCCACCGCCGCCACCCTGCTGGTCAGCACCGCGCTGGTGACCGGCCTCGCCGTCATCGGCAACTCCACCGGGCAGGCGCTCGACCGTCAGGCCGCGGCCGGCCTCGGCGCCGAATACGTGATCAGCACCCGCACCACCACGACCGGCGTCGACCCGGCCGCCGTCCAGCGAGTCGCCCACACCGCCGGGGTGCGGGCCGCGAGCGCCGTCGCGGACTCCGTCCTGTTCATCGGCGGCCGGGTCCGTGACATCTCCGGTGTCGACCCCGACTCCGTGGACGACGTCATGAGGCTCGACTTCCTCAGCGGCTCCGCGAAGGACCTCGGGCCCGGCCGGATCGCCGTCTCCAGCACCATCGCCCGGGAGAGCGGCCTGAGCACCGGCAGCCAGGTCGACGCCACCATCGGCCGGAGCCGGACCTTCGCCAAGTACACCGTCGTGGGCGTCTACCAGGACAATCCCACCGCCCACGACGCCCTCGGCGCCCGCGCCGAGGTGCAGCAGGACGGCTTCCTGCCGGACTCCGTCCAGCGGATCCTGGTCCGCACCGACCCCGGCTCGGTCTCCCCCGCCACCGAGGACCGGCTGCGTGCCGCCGTCGGCAACAACCCGCTGCTGAAGGTGCAGGACCGGCCCGCGCTCGTCCGCGAGGCCGCGGGCACCATGGGCAACCTGCTGACCCTGATGTACGGGCTGCTCGCCATCGGCGTCGTGATCGCGGGGCTCGGCATCGTGAACACCCTGGCCATCTCGGTCGCCGAACGAACCCGCGAGATCGGTGTACTGCGCGCCATCGGCATGGACCGCGCGGGCGTCCGGCGGATGATCCGCCTGGAAGCGGTGACCGTCGCGGGCTTCGGCACCCTGCTCGGCCTGGCCGGCGGCCTGTTCGGCGCTTGGGCCGTCGGAGCGTTGGCCAACGGCGCGGTGAAGCAGTACTCCCTGGCGCTGCCCTGGGGGACCCTGCTCCTCGTCTGCCTGCTGTCCCTCGCGGTCGGCGCTCTCGCCGCCGCCGTACCGGCCCGCCGGGCAGCCGCCCTGAAGCCGCTCGAAGCCGTCGCGGAGGCGTGACCCCGGGCCCCGGCACGGCAATCGCGGAACGACGAAGGCCCCGATCAGCGAACCGGTCGGGGCCTTCGTGAAGGCGGAGGATACGAGATTCGAACTCGTGAGGGGTTGCCCCCAACCTGGGGCACCCGGCACCTCAGCTTCGAACCCCGCACCCGTGAACAGGTCGAAGCGATCACCGCCCGGTCCATCGACTCCGCGCGCGCCACCCCGCGCACCGAGTACTGCCTCACCGTCACCCGGCGCGGTGAACACCGGCTGATCGGCTACGCGCGGCTGGCCACCGAGCCACAACAGGCCGCGACCATCGGGTTCGCCCTCCATCCGGCCGCGTGGGGCAAGGGCCTCGCCGCCTCGCCGTCGGGGCGAGGCAGCGAGGCGCGGGAAGCTTTTCTCTCGGGGATTCTTTGTTTCTTCCGACCCCTTCCCCTGCGTGGGAAGGGGTCGGAAGAAACAATTTTCTTTTATTTGAATTTCCTCTATCCACGATAGGTTTCCTGCGGCGTCACCCCAGGGTGCAGCCGGTTGGTGAGCCGGTCTCGGATGGCGGGTCTACCGACCTTCAGGTCCCGGCGGGCCGCCCGTACGGGGCGAGTTTGGCGAAGCGGCTGCCAGGTGGGGGTCGGGTGGGCCATCCTCGTGGCCATGACCTCCGAGCAGCCGCCGTCCGCAGTCGGCTCCCGCCCGTCCCGCGGCCTGGTCCTCACCGTTGCCGCCGTGCTGGTCGTCCTGCTCGCGGTGGTGGCCACCGCGGTGCTGTGGCCGGACGACAAGAAGCCGGCCGCCGCGCCGCCGCCGCCCACGCCGACTCCCACGGCCACCCAGACGCCGACACCCACCCCCACGCCCACGCCGCAGCCGCCGTACGCGTTCTTCCCGGTCGGCGCCTGCTTCGACCACCCGCAGCTGAGCCCGGTGATCACCAAGCCGGAGGAACGCCCCTGCGTCGGCGACCACGACGGCGAGGTGATCGCCGACCTCAAGCTCGCGGACGGGATCACCGGCGACATCCCGCTGGCGCTTGCCATGCGCGACGGCTGCAAGGAGGTCGAAGCCGCCGCCAAGGCCCGCCAGGGCGACGGAAAGACCTACTACGGCCGCCAGTTCGGCCCTGCCATGGCCAACTACCAGCAGGGCTGGCGCGACTACACCTGCACCCTGGCCGCCAGCAACAAGCAGGGCGGCCCCAAGCTCACCGGGCAGCTGCACCCGTAGTGGCTCCGGCGGGGGAGCGAGGCGGGCGCCGCGGGGCGGGCTGACACAATGGGGTGCATGTCCACCACACCCGCCGCTCCCGGCAGCACCGCCCTCGCCCCCGAGATCGCCGCGCGGCTCAAGCGCTCCGAGGACGGGCTGGTCCCGGCCATCGCCCAGCAGTACGACACCGGCGAGGTGCTGATGCTCGGGTGGATGGACGACGAGGCGCTGCACCGCACCCTCACCACGGGCCGCTGCACCTACTGGAGCCGCAGCCGCCGTGAGTACTGGGTGAAGGGCGACACCTCGGGCCACGTCCAGGCGGTCAAGTCGGTGGCCCTGGACTGCGACGGCGACACCCTGCTGGTCAGGGTCGACCAGACCGGCGCGGCCTGCCACACCGGCGACCGCACCTGCTTCGACGCCGACGTGCTCCCGCTCTCCTGACCCCAGTCCACTCGAAGAACTCAAGAAGGTGCCGCCCGTCATGGATCTCGAAGCCTTCCGCAAGCTCGCCGTCGACACCCGGGTCATCCCGGTCACCCGCAGGCTCCTCGCGGACGGTCTCACCCCGATCGGCCTCTACCGCACCCTCGCCGAGGAGCGGCCCGGCACCTTCCTGCTGGAGTCCGCCGAGCAGGGCCGCAGCTGGTCGCGCTACTCCTTCGTCGGGGTGCGCAGCGCCGCCGCGCTGACCGTCGGCCCGGACGGCGGGGCCCGCTGGCTCGGCACCCCGCCGGTCGGCATCCCCACCGCCGGCGACCCGCTGGAGGTGCTGCGCGCCACCCTCCAGGCGCTGCACACCCCGCGGCTGGAGGACGACGGCCTGCCCCCGCTCACCGGCGGCCTGGTCGGCTACCTCGGCTACGACATCGTCCGCCGGCTGGAGAAGCTGCCCGACCTCAACCCGGACGACCTGGGCCTGCCCGAGCTGACCATGCTGCTCGCCACCGACCTCGCGGTGCTCGACCACGTCGACGGCACGGTGCTGCTGATCGCCAACGCCGTCAACCACAACGACCTGGCCAGCGGCGCGGACGAGGCCTGGGCGGACGCGGTGGCCCGGCTGGACGCGATGGAGGCCGAGCTGTCCAAGCCGGTCGACCCGGGCCTGGCCACCTTCACCCCGGCCGGCCCCGGCGAGGTGCACTCGCCGTTCGGCGGCGAGCCGTACCGGGCCGCGGTGGAGACGATCAAGGAGCGGATCCGGGCCGGCGAGGCCTTCCAGGTGGTGCCCTCGCAGCGCTTCGAGGCGCCCTGCCCGGCCTCCGCGCTGGACGTCTACCGGGTGCTGCGCACCACCAACCCCAGCCCGTACATGTACCTGTTCCGCTTCCCCGGGCCGGACGGCGGGGCCGAGGGCGGCTTCGACGTGGTCGGCTCCAGCCCGGAGGCGCTGGTCAAGGTCACCGACGGCGAGGCGATGCTGCACCCGATCGCCGGCACCCGGCACCGCGGCGACACCCCGCAGGAGGACGCGGAGCTGGCCGCCGAGCTGCTCGCCGACCCCAAGGAGCGGGCCGAGCACCTGATGCTGGTGGACCTCGGCCGCAACGACCTCGGCCGGGTCTGCGAGCCGGGCAGCGTCGAGGTGGTCGACTTCATGCACATCGAGCGCTACAGCCACGTGATGCACATCGTGTCGACGGTGACCGGCACGGTCGCCCCGGGGCGGACCGCCTTCGACGTGCTGACCGCCTGCTTCCCGGCCGGCACCCTCTCCGGCGCGCCCAAGCCGCGGGCGATGCGGATCATCGAGGAGCTGGAGCCCACCCGCCGCGGCCTGTACGGCGGCTGCGTCGGCTACCTGGACTTCGCCGGGGACTCGGACACCGCGATCGCGATCCGCACCGCGGTGCTGCGCGACGGCACCGCGTACGTGCAGGCCGGCGCGGGCGTGGTCGCCGATTCCGACCCGCACGGCGAGGACACCGAGTGCCGCAACAAGGCGGCCGCCGTGCTGCGGGCGGTCGCCACCGCCAATACGCTGCGGACGCCGGAACTGTCCTGACGTGTGAGGAGGCGGCCGGGATGCCCGAGGCGCCGTACGACGAGCTGCGCTGGGAGGCCGTTTTCGGGACGGCCTCCCAGATCCGGGAAGGGCTCGCGGGGGCGGGGCGGGTGCTGTCCGGGGTCCTGATCGACTTCCCGGCCGCGCACGGCCCGCTCGCCCCGGACCTGGTGGTGGTCGCCCCCGGCGCCGCCCGCACCGCCCGGGGCCGGTACGGGGCCGCGGACGCCGAGGCGGTGCTGGAGGTGGCGCACCCGGGCCGTGACCACGTCTTCGCGCGGGCCTGCGCGGAGAGCGGCGTGCCGCTGTACGTGGTGGTCGATCCGGCGGCGGCGGTCTGCACCGTGCACACCGCGCCGTCCCCCGAGGGGGTGTACCGGGAGGCGGAGCGGGTGCCGTTCGGCAACGACCTGTTCCTGCCGCTCGGCGGCCGCACGGTGGTGCTGCGGACGGACGGGTTCCCCACGCCGTAACCCACCCCGCCGGCCGACCCGCCCGACGGCTCGCCGGCCGGCCCGTTCCCCCACCCCGGGTACGGACCCCGGCGTCGGTCGGGGGATAGTGGACGGGTGACCGCTGAGCAGACCCCCGCCCCCGCCGCCCCCAGCCGCCGCACCCTCGGCATCATGCTGCTGCTGACCGTGCTGAGCGCCGTGCTGGTGCTGACCGCGGTCGGGCGGACCTGGGCCGAGGGCCGGGCCGGCACCCTGGACGTGTCCGTCACCGGCGGCAGGATCTCCGAACTGCCCGGCGGGCTGGCCCTGGTGGGCCTCGCCGCGGCCGTCGCGGTGTTCGCGGTGCGCGGCGCCGGCCGGCTGGCGGTCGGCGCGCTGACCCTGCTGGCCG